>JBBQSR010000055.1:0-12244 GCA_038234855.1 Ktedonobacterales bacterium
GCCGTCTTGCCAGGTGCGCCGGATAGAAAAGTTCTCAAACAGGGTGAGTTGCACGCCGGGAATGTGCTTGCGGGTGCCCGTCGAGACGCTGTGGGCATATTCGTTGTAGCGCCTGGTTTCGTCGTCCATTGCTTGCATCCCTCCGATGGTGGTTGCTAACACTTGCATTGCGCCCATTCGCCGTGAACAAATAGGTCATCATTATACATCACCTGTTGGCGTATGGGCGTGCTGATGACAACGGATGTGTGCATGAGGTCGCAGTGAGGCGGTGAGAGCGAGCACAGACCCCTCATAGATGATTGTCCGACTCGACCACGCGGCTATATTCGTTGCCGACGGTCGTGCGTACCTGCGCTTCGAGATCGTTCACCACGGTGAAGATGCCTCGCACGGCTTGAAAGATGCCCACCGTGACGACCGCGCCATAGGCCATCACCAACCCCAGGCCGAGCGATGCCAGATGCACAAAGAAGGTCGTGTGGCCGCCGTTGAAAAGCGCCCCCCCGATCTCGCCAAAGACGATGCCCGCCAGCGCCGCCCCGATGCCCGCACGGGTGATGCTGCGCCAGGCGCGGCGCACCGACAGCCACAGCCGCTCTTGAATGTTGGGAACAATCATGCGCGTCACCTCGTCCTTTTCCTGTAACCTGGTACGGTTATTGATCGTCTCACTCAGTGGCTCAGCCTGAGAATTCCCTGAGAGGAGGACCCGAGACGATTTCACCGCAGCTTCACATATCCCCTGTATCATAGCATCAGGCGTAGGCGAAATCTGCGAGATGGGGAGCATCTCGCCGGTATTGTCGGTTTTTCCCGTTGTCGCCGTCTCACAAAAAGGATGATTTGACTGTGTCGAGCGAAACTTTGGCTTTGCCTCGTGCTCTGTCACGTGCACGTCCCGTCGCGGCGACGGTGCACGCCATTGTCGCCTCACTGGTTGGGCTGACGGGGCTAGCCGATATGTTATCGGCCTTCATCCCGCATAATGCGTTACGTCATTGGTTGGCCTATTGGCCGCTGGCGCTGGATTTCGATCTGCGCACGCTGGGCGTCATTGTTGGGTTATGTCTGATCATGTTGGCACGTGGGCTGGCGCGGGGCAAGCGCCATGCCTGGCAGGTGACCATCGGGTTGCTGGCGTTGTCGCTGGCCTGGCAGCTCACGCGCGGGCATGTGCTGGTGGTGGTGTGGCTGACGGGCCTCATCGCGCTGCTGCTGGGGAGCGCCGCGCCCTTTTTTCGTTCGCGCAGCGACCCGCCCTCGCTCTGGCGAGGGTACACCGCGCTCATCTTTGGGGCGATGGTCATCTATCTGTATGCCCTGGGCGGGACCCTGGTGCTCGAGCATCGGTTCGCGCCCATCGAGAGCCTCGAACACATCAGCGTGGGGGTCGATCATCTGGTCAACTCCATTCCGCTGGTGCGTGGGCACATCACCACCAGCGCCCGCGTGGAACTCTTTTCACGGACGTTGGCCCTCGGTGCGGGTGGCGTGCTGCTCTATGGCCTCGCCGAGATCCTGCGTCCGGCCATCTCGCGCCGCCAGGGCGGGCTGGCCGAGCGGGCGCGGTTGATTCCCCTGGTGCGCGCATGGGGCGCGAACACCGTCGCCGCCTTTGCCCTGGCCCCCGAGAAACGCTATTTCTTTAGCGACGATGGCCGGGGGGCGGTGCCCTACGCCACCGCCGAGGGCATCGCGGTGATGGCGGGCGATCCGCTGGCCGCGCCCACGGACGCGCCACAGGTGATGGATCAGTTCATGGAATGGTGCCGACTGCATGACCTGGGGGTCGCGGGCTGGCAGGTACGCGATACCTGCCTGGGCATGTATGAACGGCTGGGCTTGCAATCCCTGAAGATCGGCGAAGAGGCCATCATCGACCTGCCCGCCTTTGCCCTGCGCGGTGGAGCCATGCAAAACGTCCGCACGACGCTGCGCCACGCGGAAAAGGCTGGGGTGACGGTGCGCTTTTTCACCGGCACGGTCAGTGACGCGGCGCTGGCGACGCAGGTGCACGCGCTTTCCGCCGCCTGGGTCGCGGGCAAAGGTGGCCGCGAGATGGGCTTTAGCCTGGGCCGTTGGGGCGACGCATACCTCGCTGACCGCCTGATCGCGGTGGCGACCGACGCCGAGGGGCAGCCGCTCGCCTTCGCCACCTTCGTGCCGGTGCCCGGTCGTCAGGGGTGGGCGCTGGATCTGATGCGCCGCTCCCCGCAATCCGTCGCGGGCACGATGGAGCTGCTGTTGGTGCGGGCCATCGAACGGCTACGCGACGAGGGGGCACAGGTGCTGAGCCTGGGGCTGGCCCCGCTCGCCAACCACAACGACGAGCCAGTGACGAACCTTGGCCAGCTCTGCGCAGCCTGCTCGGTGCGCTTTGGCTCCACCCGTCAGGCGGCCTCGTTGACGCAGTTCAAGCGCAAGTTTGGCCCCCGCTGGGAGGCCCGCTACTTGGTATATCCCCGGACGTTGGCGTTGCCTCGCGTGGGGTTGGCGCTGCTGTCGGTGCATCTGTGCCGTTCGTGGCACTCGCCCGCCGCCCTGCGCGACCTGCTGCGGCGGCATCCCGCGCCACCGGCGGCACCGCCCGCACCCCACACGGCGGCCCCAGTCAGCTAGCCGCGTGGCGGGGCGATACACCCAGAACAGTGAACAGTCAGTAAGGGTCAGCGCGTGAATCCGCGCCTGGGATCATGAAGTCCGCCTACGCAGGCTAGGCGATCCCAGGTGTGAATTCAGCCGACCAGTGCGGCCACAGCTTGACGGCACACGTTGTCGATGTTGTTCGCGCCGGAGCCGAAATCGCCGTTGTAGATGCTGTAGATCGCCATATCATAGGCGTGGCCTTGATAGGTGACTGTGCCCATCGCATCCATCAAAAAGCCGTTGATGGCGGGGCCATAGCCGATCTTCATCGCGCAACTGGCTCCTGAGGGGGCGGTGTCGCAGACGCCCGCGCGCTGGTACGAGACGACGTTGGCCATCAGGCTCAGGGCGTATTGCGTGTGCGCTGCGTTCAGCAGTTTGCCCGTGCGCAGCATCTCGATCAGCCGCACCGACGAGAGCGACGACATCAGCGTAGAGCCGATGCCGCCGGTGTTGATCTGCATGTCGGTGATGCCGATGGCGTTGATGTAGCCCGCGACGCCATCATAGCCCCCCGCGTCATCGTACATGCGCCCCTCGGCGTCGTTGTCTGACACCTCGATCATGGCCGCCGTGTCGGCCTGCTCATCACCCGTCAGGTCGCGCCCCTCGTGCTCGATGTTGTGCAGCAGCGTCACCAAGATCGGCACCTTGAACATGCTCGCCATTTCCAGCGTCTCATAGGGATTGTAGACGTAATAGTGCTCGGTGGCGGGGTCATAAACGCTGAATGAGACGTAGTCGCCATAGGCGTTGGCGGTGGCCTGGGCCTGAGCCGACAGCGCGTCGAGGGATGCCATCTGCATCCCCAGGTTGGCTGGGCGCGTCAGGGTGAGGCGGTCGGCGTTCACCCAGCCGTCGCGCGCTTTCAGGAAGTTGGTCCAGCGGATGTGCAGCCACAGGTCGTGGCCGACCCATTTGCCATCCCCCGCCAGCGCGACGGAAAAGGGCGTCAGGAAATGCGCGACCTCGCCGCCACTGGCGCTGCCATAGATCGCCATCGGCGCGCCCAACGTCCAGGCGGCACGACCCTTCGGCGGGGCGACCTGCGGAAAGCCATTCATCAGGACGTAATCGTTGCCGACATGCTGGGTGTGCACGACGGGCGTGCCCGGCGCGTCACGGTCATACCACAGGACCGTATGGGTGAACCCCACCAGCGAATAGTGGTGCGTCGCGCCATTGACCGTGAAGGTGCCATCGAGCGCCTGGGTGATGACCGAGCCGATCAACCCTTGCCAGTTGCCGATCTTTTGCAGCAGTGGCACGAAGGCAGCGGGGATGTAGTAGCCATATGCCACGCCCTGCCGAATGGTCTGCGCCAAGAAGATGCCCGCCACCGTCGGATCTTTCGTCGCGTCCCACCACCAGGGCGCGGGGACGAGGTTAGGACCCTGGGCCGATGGCATGAGCGCCGCGTAGGTGAGCGATGCCGTGGCGTCGCCGAGGGGCAGCGCGGAGGCTTGCCCGATCAGATCTTGGACGATGGGCTCACGCGCGACCCCGCTGTGGTCCCCTAACGCCATCCGCAGCATGCCGCCCTCGAAGAGCTGGACGAGGCGCTGGTGGTCGGGCATCTCGGGTGAGATGGCGTTGCCGAGCCAGACGCTGCCATTGTTCTTTTGGTAATAGTCCGCGAAGTCGCTGCCGATGGGGTGGCTGGCCGCGAGGTTCGCGTAGGCCCCAGTGGGCGAGATGGGCGCTTCCGCCGTGGCGGTGGCCTGGGCCGCGAGCGTCGTGCGGGTCGGGTGCGCATGCGCGACGACCGCCACGGAAAGCGCCGTCGCGACGAGGAGCGTGCCAATGATGATGCCGATGAGATACGGATGCAGCGAACGCAATTTTGCTAACACCACAGCATGACACCGTCCTTTCGCTCGCAGCAGGGGGGAGACAGATGGTGAATGTCAGGAGGTTAATTCAGGATGTTCATGTCGTACCAGGCGTGGATGAGAGGATGCTGAGTGATGAGTATATCATGTCTCCGTCGCACAAGTGGGATCATTGGGTGGGCGCGATTGAGCTATGCGGGGATTCATGATATAACGGGGCACGAAGCGTTGCTGGTGGGAAAAGGGGTTATTGGGCGATGGGCATCTCGGCGGACCTCATGGTGGGACAGACGGCAACGGTGGCGCGAACGATCTCCGACGCGGATGTCGCCTTATTCGCCCTCATCACGGGGGATCACCACCCCCTGCACCTGGACGCGCACTATGCTCGCGCGACGCATTTCGGGCACCGCATCGTCCCCACCGCCCTTGTCAGCGGCATCATCGAGGCCGCGCTAGCGGCGACCATTCCTGGACGCTATGCCATCGTGTGCCAACAGACCCTCGCCTTCGCGGTGCCGATGCCGGTAGAGGACACCCTGACGATCACCATCACGCTCAGTGCGCTCGACCCCGCCGCCGCGCGCGCCCGCTGCCAGGTCAGCGCCACGCGCGATGACGGCGCTGAGGTCGCGCGTGGCGAGGTCACGCTGCGCATCGAAGATCTGCCGACCGTCGAGGACGCCTAACGTCACGGGAAAACTGGCACGATTCTTGCAGGAATGGCCGGAAATGCCCGCAAGGATGGCATCGGCTCTTTCCCAAGAATGGGCGGTCGCATCATGCTCGTTGTTGAGCTATGGGGCCATAAATCGTGATGCCATGTGACGACTGCTGCTCGCGCGCATGGGGGGTGTGCATGTATCAACCGTTTGTCTCGCCAGGTGCCCTCATTTTGGTCGTCGATGACGACGTGACCATCGCCACGTTGCTTTGCCATCTCTTCGCCGACTCGGGGTTCGCTGCCGACGCGGCGTACAGCGCCGATGAGGCCTTTGAACGCGCCGTAGAGCGGCAGCCCAGCCTCATCTTGATCGATGTCATGATGCCCGGTGGAAACGGTGATACCTTGGTGCAACGGCTCCAAGCGCATCCCGCGACCAAGGACATCCCCATGGCGCTGATGAGCAGCGACCGACCGCGTCTGGTGCATATGAGTGGGGTACCCTTCCTGCCCAAGCCCTTCGACATCGGTGAGGTCGTGGCATTCGTGCAGCGTCACGTGCACATGGCCGAGGTCGCCGCGCACGCGGGCGAAGCGGCGGACGCACGCGAGGCCTGATCGGTCTCGCAGGCACAAAAAAAACGAGCGATCCAGGGATCGCCCGTCATTTCCGCGTGGGTGCTATTCGCCGCGTGCGGGGCGATAGCCTGATTCGCGCGCTTCGTCTTCCGAGAAGAAGTAGACGCGGTTCTCTTCGGCGGGCAAGCTGTCGCTGGCCGCGTCGTGGTACACGAGCGTGTGCACATTGCCGATGAAGGGAGCCTCTGCCGCCAGGCGCTCACCCTGGGCCACCGTCGAGCGCGTCGCGGCGGCGGTCGCGTTGCCATTGTCCGAGGCGCGGGTGGCGGCGTCGCGCGGGCCGGTGCCGTTGGCGGCGTCGCGCAGTTGGTCGCCCGTCGACTGATAGGTCGTCTCGATGAACTCGGTGATCGCGACGAGTTCGCTCTCATCGCCCTGGGCGCGCATGCGGCGGCGCGTCACCAGGAAGGCCGTCAGCCCGGCGACACCGAAGCCGACCGCGATGCCCGAGGCCCACCACACGCGGCGGTCAACGTGGCGCACCAGCCCCGCCGTGACCTTCGCTTGCTGGCCCATGCTCTCGGCCAGATCGCCGACCACTTCGGTGACGACCCGGCTCAGTTTTTCGATTTGTTGCTGGCTCAGTTCGAAGCCCTCGCCCAGTTGTTCGCGCAGCCGCTCCGTGGTCGTGGTCACGGTCGGCGCTTGGCGTGCCTGCATCAGCCGGTCGAACGCGGGCTTCAAGAGCGCCGCCGACATCAGGCCGGTGCGCACGCGCTGCCAATTCTTCTCGGCGCGCTCGTTGATACGTGTTGCCATGGTTTTCTCCTCACCCTCCCCTACCAAAAATCGGATATGCACAACAGATGGTTTGTCGCAGTTTGTCGTAGAATGCTAGAGACAGCAATGATGCTGAGCATTCTCTTCCCCCTATTGTAGCCCAAAGGCGTCGGCCACTGCTGGAAATGAACCAGATTGGTTGACGTGGGCGCTTTTATTTGTACAATAAGAGGGAGACGCGCAATGGCGCGCGGGCACATAGCCGCAAGTTCGCGGCCACTCAGCCACACCGACACCCCCCCGTTAAGGAGCTTCTCCCCATGTCGACGACCTCCCCTGAAACGACGCCCGTCGCCACCGCCCTTCCCCAGGCCCCCACGCCCAGCAACCTGCGCGTCCCCGGCCCCACCCCCGTCCCCGCCGAGGTCGCCGCCGCCGGGGCCTGGCCGATGATGAACCATCGCGGCCCCGAATTCGCCGCCATGGTCGGGCGCGTCACCGAGCATCTGCGCTACTTCTTTCAGACCACCAGTGACCCGCTCGTTTTCCCCGGCTCGGGCAGCGCGGGCTGGGAAGCCAGCATCGCCAACCTGTTTTCCGTGGGTGACGAGGTCGCAGTGATCTCTATCGGCAATTTTGGCGAACGGTTCGCCCTGGTTGCGAGCGCCTTTGGTCTGCAAGTCACCAAGATCGCCTTCGAGTGGGGCCAGGCCGCCGACCCCGCCATCGTCGCCGAGAAGCTGCGGGCGCTGCCCAACCTGCGCGGCATCATGGTGACGCACAATGAAACCTCCACGGGCGTGACGAATGACCTGCCCGCGCTGGCGAAGGTCTGCCACGAAGTCGCGCCCGACGCCTTGATCCTGGTGGACGCCGTCAGTTCGCTGGGCTGCATCGATCTGCCGATGGATGCGCTGGGCGTCGATGTCGTCTTTACCGGCTCGCAAAAGGGCTGGATGTGCCCCCCTGGCCTGATGATGATCGCCTATGGCCCCCGCGCCATCACCGCGAACGAATCCGCGAAGTTGCCCCGGTTCTTTTGGGATCTCGCGCGTGCCCGCAAATCCTTCGCCAAGGGCCAGCCGCCCTACACGCCGCCCGTCTCGCTGTGGTACCAGCTCGATGTCGCACTGGCGATCATGCGCAACGAGGGCCGCGAAGCGATCATCGCGCGCCACCAGGCGGTCGGTGACTACACGCGCGGGCGGCTGCGCGACCTGGGCCTGTCGCTTTTCGCCGACCCCGCCCACGCCTCGAACACCGTCACGGCCATCAATGCCCCCGAGGGCAAAGACCTGAAGGCGCTGCTGAAGGCCCTGCGCACCGAGGACGGCGTGGTGCTGGCGGGCGGCCAAGACCACCTGGAAGGCAAGATCTTTCGCATCGGCCACCTGGGCGCGGTGCAGCAGCCCGACATCGCCGCCGCCATCGATGCCATCGCCAAGCATCTGAAATAACGCGAAAAGACTGTTCGGACGCGAAAAGAGGGACCAGACGCGGAATGACACGGAATCTTCGCGAGAAGACGCGGGATGCTGATAGTAAGTTTACATCCTTTTCGCGTTATTCCGCCCACATCCCGCGTCATTCCGCGTTCTCGTCTCTCTCGTTTTGTGCGACTCAAAAGAGATGAGAGGATAATGAATCATGTCGAATAGTGAGCGACCGCGCGTGTTGGTGACGGATAAGCTGGCGCGCGAGGGCATCGCTATCCTCCAGACGGCGGCAGAGGTCGAGGAGCGCGTCGGCATCGCCCCGGCGGAGCTACGCGCCATCATCGGCGGCTATGATGCCCTGGTGGTGCGCAGCGAGACGCGTGTGACGGCGGAGATCCTGGCGGCGGCGGACCGGATGCGCGTCGTCGCTCGCGCCGGGGTGGGCGTCGACAACATCGATGTGGATGCCGCGACGGCCAAGGGCATCATCGTGGTGAATTCGCCGACCGGCAACATCGGCGCGGCGGCGGAGCACACCGTCGCCCTGATGCTGGCCCTCGCCCGCCACGTGCCCGAGGCCACCGCGTCGCTGAAGGCCGGCAAATGGGAGCGGTCGCGCTTCGTCGGCGTCGAGATGCGCAACAAGACGCTGGGCATCATCGGCCTGGGCAAGGTGGGGCTGGGCGTCGCCCGCCGCGCGCTGGGGCTAGAGATGCGCGTCGTGGCGACTGACCCCTATGCCTCGCCCGATGTCGCCGCGCGCCTGGGCATCGAGTTGACCACGCTCGAAGCGGTGCTGGGTCGGGCGGATTTCCTCACCATCCACACGCCGCTGGTGGCCTCGACCAAGGGGCTGATCGGCGCGGAGGAGCTGGCGCTGCTGCCCAAGGGTGCCCGTGTGCTGAATGTGGCGCGCGGCGGCCTGATCGATGAGGCGGCGCTGCTGGCGGCGCTGGAAAGCGGCCATCTGGCGGGGGCCGCGCTGGATGTCTTCCCCACCGAGCCACCGACCCCCGACAGCGCGACGACGAAACTGATCGCGCATCCCGCCGTCATCGCCACGCCGCATCTGGGGGCCAGCACCGAGGAGGCCCAGGTCACGGTGGCGACGGACGTGTGCGAGCAGGTGATCGACATCCTGGGGGGCGGCATGCCCCGCGCCGCCGTGAATGCCCCGATGATCCTGCCCGAGCAATTGGCCGCGCTGCGCCCCTACGTCAGCCTGGTCGAGAAGCTCGGCAAGCTCTATACGCAGTTGCACCCCGGCCCGCTGGCGCGCTTCGACCTCTCCTTCGTCGGCGACATCGCGGATATGGATGTGCGGCCCCTGCGCGCCGCGCTCATCAAGGGTTTGCTGGAATCCGTCAGCGAGGCGCGGGTGAATCTGGTCAACGCCGATCTGCTGGCGAAGCAGTGGGGCCTGGAGGTTGCCGAGCATCGCTCCAGCACCCTGCCCGCGACGTATATCAACATGATCGCCTTGCACGCGACGAATGGGCCAGCCGACAACGTGCTGGCGGGCAGCGTCTCGTGGGGTGACGAACGCATCGTGCGCGTCGACCAATACACCACGGATTTCGCGCCGCGCGGCGACATCCTCTTTTGCCGCAACTACGACCGACCGGGGATGATCGGGCGCGTCGGCACCGTGCTGGGCAACACGGATGTCAACATCGCGCACATGGATGTCGGCCCCTTGGTACAGGGCAACGGCACCCGTGGCGAGGCCCTGATGGTGCTGCGCCTCGACGCCCCCGTCCCGCCCGACGCCCTCGACGCCATCCGCGCGACCGATGGCATCATCGATGCCAAGACGGTGCGGCTGTAGATCGCTTCACAGTGCAGGGTGAGCGTCATATCACTTGCCCTGCTCATTATTAAGGAGTGAGGTCATGGGACATTTCAGCGATTTACATGGTTATATCATGTGTCTGAACGAGTACGAACAGCACAACGTTGACCAAATTCATTCTTTGCCATCAGAAGATACGCGCTCTCTACTGACATGCGAGATGTTTGCGACGCCCCATCCTAGGTATGATGAACAAATGCTCGCCTTTGGGCAAAGCTACAACGGTGTCGAAAGCTATTGGGAAAAATGGCTTGAAACATTCGAATCATTGCTCAAGAAGCTGTACTGGTATGAAGCACATGTCCACCTTATTACCGATTGTTGGGGTACGTATCACTATTCCTGGACACCAGAGGATAGCGGGTGGAATCCCGCTGTTTCGGAAACTGAGCAATCATGGATATTCTCTGGCGGACCGCGTACTGGGCTGCGTGATCTGTATGTATCGGCAGCAAAAAATAGCGATACACAACATCTGCGTTACCCCATCATCATCGAAAAAGGCCCCACCAGCTATGGCGCATATAGTCCTGACTTGCCTGGCTGCGTGGCAGCAGGGGATACGGTCGAGGAAGTCCGCGTAATCATGAAGGAAGCGATTGAGATGCACATCAAGGGCATGCTCGAAGACGGCAAATCTTTACCAGAACCCTCAGCAACAGAATGGGTCGATATCGCGGTAGCACCGTAAGGGAAGCGTTTGCGGAATGTTACGCCTCGCCACCGCGTAGGAATTGGATGACGCGCTCGACATCTTCCATGCTGATACGCTTCTTGCGGCTATCAATGAGATCGTCTTCAATGTGAATGGTGCCCTGATAGTGCAATTGGTCGATTTTGCGATCAACGGCATAGCGTCCTATGCTCGTTTGCTCCATAATATAGGTGATAGCGTCTTTTTTTTGTCATAAACCGCTGTTCGGGCATTGTTCTACCTTTGCTTTTTTAGGCTCGCTTCGAAACTTGGAGCGAGGCAATGACACGTTGCACATCATCACGGCTGATAAGTTTTCTGCGTAAGTCACCAGGGTCGTCTATAATATCAATCTTGCCTGCTTCAAGCAGTTGATCCATTTTACGCTCGACAATAAAGCGTCCATATCCGGTTGTGCGCCGAATCTCATCGATAGCTTCTGTCTTTGGTATGAACTCTGTATCCGGCACAGCGAACCTCCTGAATAAGTACTGTTTCATTGTAGCATATGAAATTAGCGATAGTTTGCAAAAGTTATATTGACTTATCGATAGTTTTCTGGTATCATAAAAATTGAAGGAGCGTTCTGCATTATCCGGCAATGGTCTTGCAGAACGCCCCTCAAAACACCACTCCCAAAGGAGAAGCTATGGACAGTTTACCACAGTGGGATGCCCTCTCGGAAGGGGCGCGTGACCAATTGCTTGATAGCGTCGTCGCCCTCTTGCACGGCGACACCCTGGCCCTCATCCCCCAGGGCGACATCATGCCCTGGGACGAACTGCGCCGCGCGGGCGTCGTGCAATCCGTGGAGGGCCGTGCCCCCGCGCTCATCCTCACTGGCCCTGGCACCTGCTTGGTGCTCGACGCCCTGCAAGACAGCGGACGTATCGAGCATCTGGTGGCCTGACGCCGACGCTAGGCCGCCCATATGCCCCTTCACTATCGGTCCGATGGCGAGGGGGCATCGCCATCGCCATCACCCCGCCAGCAGTTCCCCGCGTAGCGTCGTGGTGGCGGTGCCGCTTAGTTCGACGCGGTCATTCGTCAGGTGCACGCGCACGGTGCCGCCGCGCACCGACGCCTGATAGCCCACCAGGGTATCACGCCCCAGCCGCGCCGACCAGAAGGGGGCCAGCATGCAGTGCGTTGCCCCCGTCACGGGGTCTTCATCGATGCCGATGGCCGGGCAGAAGTTGCGCGAGACGAAATCGATCCCCGCCGCATCGCCCGCCGCCGTTACCACCATGCTTTCCATTGGCAATGATGTGATCGCGGCGAAGTCGGGCGTCAGGGCGCGCACTGCCGCCGCGTCGGCGAGCTCCACCAGATACGAGCGCGGGTCGCGCCACACGCCCACCACCGGCGCGCCGACCCCGGCCAGCAGCGCCGCCGGGGGATCGTCCACCGCCGTCACGTCGCGCCGGGGGAAGTCGAGGGTGATCATCTCCCCCGCGCGCGATGCCCCCAGCGTGCCACTGAGCGTGTAGAACGCGATGGGGGCCTCCGCCGCTACAATGCCGCGCTCCCACAGCGTATGGGCGCTGGCGAGCGTCCCATGGCCACAGAGGGGCACCTCCACCGTGATATTGGTGGCGAATTCGATAGGGAGGTGACATCGGGTAAGATATGGGGAATACGAGCATATTAGGAGGCAAATAATGTCCCTCAAACCTGATCCCATTCCCCCGATTCCCGCGGAAACCGCTCGAATTGCCCATGCTGCCTTCCTGCATGGGAACGTCTTCATGCAGATTC
>JBBQSR010000056.1:0-12242 GCA_038234855.1 Ktedonobacterales bacterium
TCACCTCTGCATTGCAGCGCTTCTGGGACGACCCCCAGGTACTCGTCAGTTTGACCTACTACCCTTGGTGGCAAGCTGCCTCCAATACCATCCTATCATCTTCTCCATGAATTAGTATTACTCCCCTTTCCGTTGCGTGGGCTCGACACCGACAATGGGGCGGAATTTATCAACACCGAACTGCTGCTGTTTTGTGAGCGGGAACACATCACGTTTACGCGTGGGCGCCCACACCACAGCAACGACCAATGCTACGTCGAACAAAAGAACGGACACATCGTCCGACAAGTGGTGGGCAATGAGCGATTCACGGGCGAATTGGCGTATCGGCAAATGACCGAGTGGTATCGGGCGTTGCGCCTCTACGTCAATTGCTTCCAGCCCTCGATGAAGCTGGAGACGAAACGACGGGAAGGGGGGAAAGTGCAACGCAAGTATGCGTCGGCCCAAACGCCCATGCAACGGGTACTCCAGGCAGACGTGCTCGCTCCGCTGCATCAGCAATCGCTTCAGGAAATGACCGCGGCCTTGGATCCGGTGCAGCTCTTGCAGCACCTTGAGCAACTCCAGAAAGCGCTGTGGCGGCATGCCGTGCCGGCCATTACCGAGCTAGCGTCGGGAGCGCTGGTGCGATTTGTGGCACACCAGTGTGCCGACACCCCATTCCCGCCGATGGGATCGCGAGCGTTGTGCCGACGCTGCCCAGCCAACAGCGGCGGAAGCCCTATCAACGCTCGGGGCGACCGCATGATTGGCGTTCGCGGGCCGACCCCTTTGCTGAGGACTGGGAACACGTCACGGCATGGCTGCTGGAGAAGCCCGAATCGACGGGAGTGGAGATCTTTCAGCGCTTAGTTCAGTGCACCCCAGGTCGGTATCGCTCGACCCAGTTGCGGACGTTGCAGCGTGGACTAGTGAAAGTCCGGGCACGCCTCCTAGTCACCTTCGATGATCAATAGGGTGAAGAGGTCGTGCCTGGAGCGATGCGCCTCCTCGGGGTGCCGACCGAGGTGACGCCCGCGTTACCTTGCGGAATCACCCCGACAGGTCACACCGGTGGGTTCCTGACGGGAGGGCGCCATTGTCTTGAGGGGAGCACGATGGCGTCCTCCCGTCAGGAACGCCTTCCGGCGCGAGGCTCCGCCGTGATGCTCCGGGTCACACAGATCCAGCAGCGTCTGGCAAAGAAGCAGTTTTCGGGGTAAGATATGCAGTGCGGCAATACCCCTTCTTTCATGAGGCAACACTTTCCCCTAAAGTGACATTCTTTCATGAGGCAATGCGCCCCACTTTCTCCTTGACTTTAGACATGCGGCAGTTGATGATCACCATGGATGCCATCTGGCAGCGCTTCAGACGCGAGGCCATCCGCTTCCTTGGCAATGGTTTCGCGCGTCCCTGCGCCAGCAAGGGTGATTATCGCTCACCCCGCGCCCTCACTCAGTGGGCCGAGATCCCGCACATGCGGGTGCGCTGAACTCCTCATTCGTCATCATCGAAATCATCGTCCCACACGTCGTCAGCAGGCACTACAGTACCATCCGCCACCGTCCCAGCATCTGTTTGGCTCTGGCAGTGGGCGTGGGGTGACGATGCCATCGCCTAGTGCCGGCTGACAGTTAGACAACGCGAAGAACACGCGCTGTGTGCGGGGTGGCGGTCCCCGCGTCGGTGCCAATGGCGAAGATGTGCAGGTGGCCATGGCTCGTCGGCCCCGGTAGCGAGAAGCTGCGCAGGACCTTGCCAGGAGGCAACGGGACACGCGCCATAAAGAGCAGGGTTTTTTCGGCGTGCCGCCCGTTAGCGGTGTTGTGGTAGGGCATCGTCGCCACGATTTGATCGCCGTTCGATACCAGCGTCGTCGAGCCGTTGAGCGTCCAGTCATCGAAGAGCAGGGTGAATGGTTGCGAGGTCCCATCCGTGAAGGTCGCTCTGCCCTCGCCACGCGCCGCCTGCCCGGTGGCTGCCCCAATGAGGCCCAAGGTCGTTACGCCTTCGCAATGCAGCATCGTCAGCGTCTGCCCCTGCGCGAGGTAATCGCTGGCGGTTTGCCCCGTCCCGTCAGGCCAGCGAAAATGGAGGCCGTGGGCGGTAAACGTTGTTCCGCCCACGAATCCTGCGGCGGCCAGTGCCTGTGCCGAGTAGCTGTTACCATAGCCATCGAGGTCGCCGAGATGGGTCGCTTGGTCGTTGGTAACGCCGGTGTTGTTGACGGTGCTGGGTGTCACGAGCATGGGCGGCGTGCCCGTGGATGTGGGGAGGGTCGGTGTCGGAATGGTTGGCGTGGATGTGACGGTCGCTGACGGCGGCGCGACCGGCGTCTCGGTGGGGGTCGGGGACGACGCGCCAGGGGTGGCGGTCGGCCCGGTACCAGCGGCGCGCTGTTGCCACACACGCACCCAATCCACCAAGATGTGCCCTGGGAAGGCGGTCGAGGCGTCGGGCGCGCCTGGCCACGTCCCCCCGACAGCGAGGTTCAAGATGAGGTAGAGCGCACGTTGCGGAATGACCGCGGCATCGGTGATGGTGTACCGTGCTACGCCGTCGACATAAAATGTGAGATGGTCAGCAGCCCAGTCCACCCCGATCGTGTGAAATGTCGCCGAAAAGTCGGGGCCAGTCCACGATGATCCCTTATGATGATGAACCTGCTGGCTATCGGCATAGTGCGCACCCATGTAGATGGTGGTGGGGTCGTGCCCCAGCAGCTCCATCGCGTCTAGCTCAGTCGGGCGGGTGTGGTCGGCAGCCAGCGCCCAAAAGGCGGGCCAATAGCCTTGTCCTGCGGGCACCTTGATGCGGGCTTCCATGTACCCGTACAGATAGCTATATTTGCCAGCGGTCGTCACCATGCCAGAGGTATAGGGGTAGGTATGGCCATTGAGCGCATACGTCTGCTGGAGGGCTTGCAGGTCGAGCAGGCCGTCATGCTGCGTGACGTTTTGCGGCAAATAGCGTTCAAGTTCCCCATTGGTACCGGCACAGCCATTCGCGCCAACCGACCACCAATAGCAGGTGCTCCACTGAGCCGTGTCTAGGGTGGGGTGGGTGAAATCATCGTGAAAGGTCAGCGCCCAGGTGGTTGGGTCGCCTGGTGGCCCATCGGTCCTGACCACGCTCGCCGCGTTGGCCCAGGGAATGACACTGTGAAAGATGAGGGCCGCCGCGATGACGACTACCCCTATGAACGATCCAAGTTTCACACGCATGAGACGCTCCTTGTCGCGCGGGGACAACACGACCACTGCATGATGGCGTGGTCGCCAGCGTAAACGCATATGTGTTGCCAGCTCAGCGATAAGACGCGTAAAAGGGTGCTGCACAGAACCTACATCCTGTCCGTCAAAGGGGGCGTACCGACCCGCGAATGGGTCATCAGCTTCCTGGTGCCAAAGAGCAGTATACCAAATCGCGCGTCACAAAGGTGAGGTGTGACCCAACTGGGTGCGCACACCTGAGCTATTAGCCTATTCGCGTGCGAATGTTGCTTTCACTTGACTGGTAAGATACACTAAGGGTGCTTGCGAACGTTCTTCGCCATCATTGGCATCTGTTGGGAAGCGTGTGGTGTTTGTGCGGTGGCTGGGGTGAGGGTTGCTGGGTGACGTTGGGCGCTCCGCGATGGCGCGTCTAGAGGCAGACTATTTTTCATGGTGAGTGGTGGCCAGTGCTGGTCGTACTCTATGCCTTTCTTTGCATGAAGCGAACATCCCTCTCAGATATCTCCATGTATGACGAATGGCCATTCGCGCAAACCCGCAGCATTGATTGTGTGTGGTAGGGATACCCACAAAAACAAAAGATGGTTGTGGGAAAATGCTTTTAACCAAAAATGATCCGCAACAACAGGTTATTCCGCAAGAGCCGGTCGTGCTGTCCGTCCCATCTGCCCAGCGACAGCGATGGGAACCGCTTAGTGCGGTGGGTATCGCGGGCACCTTGCTCGTCGCGGGCATCGTCATCAGTTGGCTCCAGGTTGGCGGCTGGATCGTCCTTGGCGCGCTGGTGATGGCTGGGACGTTGATGTGGTGGCAGCACGCCGAACGGCGCCCTGCCCTCACCATGACCCTCGCTTTCGTGACTGGCATCGCCGCGATAGATTACCTCACTTGGCGGCTAGCCGTCACCAACTGGGCTAATTGGTGGATCGCGGTGCCGCTGGTCCTGGCTGAAGCATTTGGGGTCATCCACACGATCGGGTTGCAGGTGACGCTGTGGCCGTGGACGCCGCCGCCGTTGCACCCCACGACCGACCCGACGCGTCAACCGCTCTTCGTCTTCATCCCAACCGTCAACGAGGGTGAGAGTGTCCTGACCCCCACGATCCAGGCGGCCAAGGTGGCGCGAGACGCCTACTTGGATGCTTATCCCCATGGCCAGGTCCGCATCATTGTTTGTAATGATGGCCGGGTCGCGGGCACGTCCGACTGGCAACGAACCGAGCAGGTCGCGCAACGGCTCGGGGTCGAATGTATCACGCGCGAGGTGGGTGGTGGCGCGAAGGCGGGCAACATCGAGCACGCGCGCACCCTGGTCGGCGCGACGGGCGCGGCCCTGCTGGTCATCTTTGATGCAGACCAGATCGCGCATCCCACCTGTTTCATTCGGTTAATCGCGCCCCTCGCCGATGTCGCCGTCGGGTGGGTGCAGAGCGGCCAATATTATAGCAATGTCGGCAACCCTGTGGCGAAATGGGCGCAGGACCAACAAGCCCTCTTTTATCGCATACTCTGTGGTGGCAAGGCCGCACAAAATGCCGCCTTCATTTGTGGAACGAATGTTATGTTGCGCGCGGCGGCGCTCGATGAGATCGGTGGATTGCCCCAAGACTCCGTTACCGAAGATTTCGCCGCGTCTATCCGGCTGCATTCACACTGGCGCAGTGTCTTTTTAGATGAAGAATTGGCGACGGGCCTCGGCCCCATGGATATGCCGTCGTATCTCAAGCAGCAGCGGCGCTGGGCCATCGGCACGCTGGGGGTGTTGCGCACCCACTGGCGCGACATCTTTTTGCCCCAACGGCGCGGCTTGACCGTCGCTCAACGTTTCCAATATTTCCTGGCATGTACCCATTATCTGTGTGGTGTGCGCGATGCGATCTATATCGTCGCGCCCGTCCTCTTTTTGCTGACCGGCATGCCCGCCGTGCGTGGCTCGACGCTGGCGCTCTTTTTGTGGCATTTCCTGCCGTACTGGGGCGCGTCGATGGCGGCCTTTTGGTTCGCCAGCCGCCGGATCACCGGGCTGCGCGGGGTGATCATCGGCTTCGGCAGCTTTCCCTATCTGCTCGAAAGCGTCGTGCAGGTGTTTTGGCAGCGCAAACATCGTTTCGCGGTGACGGCGAAGCAGCGCGATGCCACGGTGCGCTGGCGGCACCTGAGCGTGCATGGCATCGCCGTCGTGCTCTGTCTCGTGGGCCTGGTCGCCGCCATCTTTGGCACCCACCTTCAGCCCACCTCGGTCGCCATCAGCGTCATCTGGATTCTCTACACCTTGGCGATGCTGCTGGGCTTTTTCTGGTTGGCATTACGCGACATGTGGTTGCGCGAATTCGCCTGGCCCTTTACGCGCTGGCAGCGTGAAGTCCGGCGCAATCTCGAGTGGGTGAAGGTCCCCAGCTTGGAATTTGCCTGGCGCTCGGTGGCGCTGATGGTGGTCTTGGGGACGGTGGGCGGCACGCTCTTCGTCAAAAACGTGCAGGCGGCCAATACCCCGACCACCTTCACCACGGGCACGATCACCACGCCACGCTTTGGCCTTTCGCTGCCCGTCGCCCTGCTCAAGACGCGGCCAGATGTGGTCAAGAGCGACCTACATACGCCCTTGGGCATCATTGGGCGCACCCAGGTCATCGGCGATAGCTTTGACGTCACGTGGGCCGAGCATCTGGCGAGTCAACAGACGATCCCCTGGGTCACGTTACAGTTTGGCCAAGTAGGACCAGGCGGTCAACCGCCGCTGCGCGCCAGCCTGGTCGGCATCACGAATGGGGTCGATGACAGCGATCTGCTGCGCTGGGCCAACCAAATGCGTGACTATGGCCATGCGGTCTTGCTCACCGTGCTGCTGCACGACGACCGCAACTGGGCGGTGTCATCCGCCGTGGCGCATGGCGGCATCCCTGCCGACTCGGCGCATGCCTGGGCGCACATCCAAGCGGTGTTTCATCGCGCGGGGGCCAAGAACGTTGGCTGGGTGTGGGCACCCGCCGATCCCGCCCATGACCAGCTATACGCGCCGCCCCCCGCTACCATCGATCTCGTCTTGCTGAGTATGATCAGCTATCCCCATACCCAATGGGTCGATCCCGCAGCGATCATCGCGGCGGTACGGCACCGTTACCCGAGCAAGCCGCTGATCATCGAGGCCAGCGCGGCGGGCAACGCGCAGCAAAAGGCGCGCTGGCTCACCCAGGTGGGGCAAGCGGTCAAGCAGAGCCACAACATTTACGCGTTGATCTACCATGACGGTTCGCCCGCCATCAACGCCACCGTCGCTGATGACCACGCATGGTCGCTCACCTCGGACCCCGCCTCTCAGGCGGCGATGCGCGCCATCGTCACCACCATCACTACGGCGCAGGTGCCGGTCGCCCCGGCATCGAGCCTGCATCCCCATCTGACCGAAAACGTTGACTGCGCGCAGGTAACGTGTGCCATCGCCGAAAGGAAGGACCGCTGATGTCGCTGACCTACCCCGTCCCCAAGACGCTCTCGCTGGCGAGCGCGATCCGGCTGCCACGCAGCCCCCTGCCCTTCATCTTGGCCTTACAATCCATCATCGCCTTGGTCACGCTGCACAACACCGCGTTTCAAGACGAAGCTCTTTACCTCTTCGCCGGTCGCCAGATCGTGCATTCGTGGTTCGGCGGCCCGCCGGTGGTCGAACCCTATGCGCAGTATTTCTCGGGCTATCCATCTCTGTACCCTGCGCTGGCGGGCGTGCTGGATATGGCTGGGGGCGTCGAAGCCGCTCGCTTTTTCAGCTTGGTCTGCATACTGGGCGTGACGACCTGTGTCTTTTACCTCACCCGTCACCTCTTCGATGACGGCAGCGCCCTTTTCGCGACGCTCGTCTTCGCCTTTCAGGGGTCGGTGCTCTTCATCGAACGGCTGGCGACCTATGACGCTGCCTGTCTGTTGTGCCTGGCGCTGGCGACCACCATCGCCGTGCGGGTGGGTGACATGCCGCAGCGACGGGCGCTGTGGTGGAGCGTAGCACTGGGGCCGTTGCTGTTGCTGGCGGTGGGGATGAAATATGCTGGCATGCTCTTCGTCCCCGCGATCTTGCTGCTGCTCGTCATGCAGACGGTGCGCACGCATGGATGGCAGCGGGCCGCGCTATACCTGGGTGCGGCGATGGCCTCGCTGGTTGGCATGGCCGTTCTGGTGGTGCTGCTCATCAGCCCCGATGTCCTGATCGGCCTTCGTTTCACCACGACGAACCGGGTGGCGTTTGCCCGCACCCCGGCGCTGGCGCTAGCGGGGGTCGTGCTCACCCTGGGGGGCATCGCGCTGGCATTGGGCATGGTCGGGGCCTTCCTGCTGCGCGACAAACGGTGGGGGCTGGGGCTGGCCCTGCTCGGCACGGCCTTCCTGGCCCCAGCCTACCATATCTATAAGGGCGAAGCGATCTCGCTCAATAAGCATATCGCGTTCGCGGTCTTTTTCGTCGCGCCCCTCGCGGGCTTCGCCCTCAGCCGCCTCGCCGGGCAGAGCCGCCTGGCCCCCAGCGGCACCCGCTGGCCGATGGCGGTGGCGATCTGTCTGGTCATCTTTGGCCTGGGCATGCAGCAAGCGCAGACGCAATATCACGTCTGGGGCAATAGCGCCAGCATGATCATGACGATGCGTTCCCTCGTGCGGCCCAATGTCGGTCATTATCTGGCTGAGGAATATGACGTCGCGCGCTATTCGCTGCAAGATGTCACCGCGCCCTGGCAATGGGCGGGGGTCAACTGGTTCGAATACACCGACCACGCGAAGCAGCACCTCATCGGCGTCCCGGCCTATCGCGCCGCCATCGCCGAGGGCTATTTTGATGTGGTCGAACTCAACTATGGCTTTAATGTCAATCTCGATCTCGCCATTGATGGGGGCTTGAAACATGGCCATCTCTACACCCTCGTCGCGCAGGTACCCTACGTCAATAGCTATGGTCCCGGTACCTACTGGATATGGGCGAAAACGACGAATACCGCATTTACCTCTTGTCAGCTCGCCCCCGTGTGCCCTGCCGCCCCTGCGGCGCTTTCCGCCTCTGCAACCGCGCTCATCCCATTTTCTGTAAGGAGTCACTAGCCATGTCGTCCCATCACCTCGCCGCAGCGCAGCGGCGTCTGCTCAATCCCCTGGTGGCCTGTGCCGTCATCGCGACCATCGTCGCGATCCTCTTTGCCAGCACCGTTTTCGCGGGCCATGCCCAGGCTTTCGCCCGCCTCTTTACCCCGGCACCCGCCAACACCGCCGTACTGACACAGAAATATAACACCGCGCGCACGGGGTGGAACCCGAATGAAGCCACCCTCAATACGTCCAATGTGACCACCGCAAATTTTGGTCGCCTCTTCTCATATCCCGTGGATGGGCAGATCTATGCCCAGCCGCTTTTCGTGCCAAATGTGACGACGAGTGCGGGCACCTTTAATCTGGTCATCGTCGCGACCGAGCATGACAGCATCTATGCCTTTGATGCCGACCGCAGCGTGACGACGCCCATCTGGCACGTCACCTTCCTGGGGACGAACATCACGTCGGTGCCAACGAATGTGGCGTATCCTGGTGGCTTCAAAGATATCACGCCGGAAATCGGCATCACGGGAACGCCCGTGATCGACCTCGCCACGAAGAGCCTCTATGTCGATGCGATGACCATCGAGAATGGCACCGTCGTCCATCGTCTGCATAAACTCGATATCACCACAGGCCAAGATAGTGTCCCATCGGTGATCGTCAGCCCGACCGCGAATGGCAAGGGCGACGGGAACGTCGGCCAGGTCATCCACTTCAACGCGGTTACGGAAAACGAGCGCATGAACCTGCTGTTGCTGAACGGCAAGGTCTACATCACCTATGCCGGTTTCGCGGATCAATATCCCTACCACGGCTGGATCGTGGGTTTCAATGCCCAGACGTTGCAGCAAACCGATGTCTTCAATGACACCACGAATGGTGGCGGTGGCGGCTTTTGGGATGATGGCAACGGCATCGTGGTCGACCCGAGCGATAGTAGCATCTTCATCCAATCGGGCAACGGCGCGTTCGACTATAACGTTGGCGGCGCGACGAACACGAACCTGGGGATGTCACTCATCCACCTGAGCACCACCAACGGCTTGCAGGTGATGGACTACTTCACCCCCTTCAACTTTTCGTGCCTTAATACGCTCGACCGCGACCTGGGGTCGGGCGGTGCGGTCTTGCTGCCCACCCAGGGTGGTGCGCACCCCTACGAGATCCTCGGCGGCGGCAAAGAGGGTCGCATCTATCTGCTGGATCGCACGAACTTGGGCCACTTCACCGCCGTTACGGACCCGTGCAACAACCAAACCCTGATGACCGCAGATAAAGTGCTGCAAGAGATGAACCTGGGTGCCGCCGTCGGCAACAGCGCCATCTATTCGACCCCAGCCTTTTGGCAAGGCCCAAATGGCGCGTACATCTTCGAGGCGGGCAATGGCGATTCCATCAAAGCCTTTTCCCTGACGAATGGCGTGCTCTCGACGGCCCCGACCTCGCATTCACCCGAAACCTTCAACTTCCCGGGTGAGAATCTGACGGTGTCGAGCAACGGCGGCATCGCTGGCACAGGCATCGTGTGGGCGATCTCGCCTGGCGCGAGCTGCCCCGTGCTGGACCACTGCAACCCCGCTGGCGCGGGCGTCTTGCGCGCCTATGACGCCGCGAACCTGGGCACGGAACTCTACAGCAGTTCGCAGAACGCGGCGCGCGATGGCCTGTCGAGCTATGTGAAGTTCACCGTCCCCATCGTCGCCAATGGCCAGGTCTTTGTGGGGACGGGCAACAGCCTCGACATCTTTGGACTGAATCCCCCCGCCATCACGCCGACCCCGACCCCTGGTCCGTCGCCGTCTCCTTCCCCCTCGCCAACGCCGTCGCCGCCGCCCCCGCCGCCCTCCGTTGCGTATAACAACGTGGGTATTACCGACGATAGCGCGACGACCGCTGGCAGCTTTGACGGCCTCAACAGCTACTCCGCCGAGGCCCTGCAAGCGGCGCATGTCATCCCTGGTGCGGCCATTCCGGTGAATAACGCCGCCTTCATTTGGCCGAATGTCGCGGCGGGCAGCGCCGACAACTGGCAAGCCCGTGGGCAGACCATCACCGTGATCCCCGTCCAGGGCGCACAGACGCTCTGTTTCCTCGGTGCGGCTGCGGCAGGCAATTCGAGCGGCACTGGCGTCATCCATTATGCTGATGGCACGACCCAGGCGTTTACCCTCGCCTTCAGCGACTGGGCGAACGCGACGCCCATCCCCAGCAACACCACGGTGCTGACGACGGCCTATCGCAACACCCAGGGTGGCAAAGATGCCCGCAACTTTTACGTCTATTACACGGATGTCGCGTTACTGGCGGGCAAAACCGTCACGGCGGTAACACTGCCTACGACCGCGACCCCTGGCTCGTTGCACGTTTTCGCCATCGCCACCACGGCGAGCGCAGCCGTCAGCGGCGGCACGACCACCAATCAGACCGCCTACAACAATATCGGCATCACCGATGATGCCGCGATGAGCAAGGGCAACTATGATGGTGTCAACAGCTATTCGGCGCAGGCGCTCAAAGCCCTGGGCATCACGCCTGGCTCCGTTTTCACTTTCAACGGCGTTGACTTCCTGTGGCCAAATGCCCCGGCAGGTGTCATCGACAACTGGAAGGTCAACGGGCAGGTCGTGCTGGTGACACCGGTCGCGGGGGCGACGACGCTCGCCCTGCTGGGGTCGGCCACCAGTGGACCCAGTGCGGCGGTGATCACGCTCAACTATACCGATGGTACATCACAGACCTTCACCATCACGTATAATGACTGGACGCTTGGGGGTGGCAGCCAGAAGCTGGTGAGTGGCGAACAAATCGCCGCGACGACGCTGGTGCGCAACAACCCCAAGGGCCAGCAAACGCTCAAGACGTACATCTTCTACACCGATGTGCCGCTCACCATCGGCAAGACGCTCAAGAGCGTGACCTTGCCCACCACCGTCACTAAGGGCACCTTCCACGTGTTTACCGTAGGCACGAAGGCCGCGCCCGCTGCCGGGGTCGCCTATAACAATGTGGGTATCACCGCTGATGGGGCGACGACCGCTGGCAACTTCGACGGCTTGAATAGCTATTCTCAGCAAGCTCTCGCCGCTGCTGGGGTCACACCTGGTAGCCTCGTCACGGTCGATGGCGTCAGCTTCGTCTGGCCCAATGTCGCGGCGGGACTGCCCGACAACTACCAGGCGAATGGGCAGGTGATACCGTATACCACGGTCACGGGTGCGACCACCCTGGCCCTGTTGGGGGCTGGGGCGGGTGGTACTGCCAGCGGGACGGCGACCGTCACCTACACGGATGGCACCACCCAAACCTTCACGCTGGCTTTCAGCGATTGGACGTTGGGCGGCGGCGGCAGTACGCCATTGGCCAACAATCTGATCGCCATCACGACGGCCTATCGCAACCTCCAGGGCAGTAAAGACACCACTCCGACCGACGTCTTTTCGTATGAACTAGCGTTGCAAGCGGGCAAGACCGTGGCGAGTGTGACGCTACCCTCCACCATCAGTGGTGGCAGCCTGCACATCTTTGCCATCGGGTCAAAGGTCGTCGCACCTGCCGCCGCTGCGAGGCATAGCGCGCATGCGGGCCTTGAATGGATCGCGCCGATTCGTGAGGCCGCGCATCGCTAGATCGATGTGACCCACTGCCGGTCAACGAGACAGGGGAGCGTCGTCCTGCCAATCGGCGGCGCGATGCTCCCCCACATACTTGCCAGCCCAGGAGTCACAGCCGGCCAATTCGTGCCTTTGTCGTGTCTGGTTTGTAGCAATAAGAGGGCAATGTCAGCGACAGTCCGAAAATGGAGAAGTACTTATGAAAAAAAAGGGGAAAGCGCAATCACCCCCACCTGCATTCGCTGCCGCGCTGAGTGTGGTGATACCCACGCGCAATGAGCGCGACAACATTCCCGCGCTTTTCAGCGCGCTAGCAGCGGCACTCGCGCGCATCGCCACA
>JBBQSR010000057.1:0-12242 GCA_038234855.1 Ktedonobacterales bacterium
ACGAAGCGCTCGAAGTCACCCAGATCTATTCGGTCAGCGGGTTGTTGGGTGCGAACAACGAAGGGCCGCTGATGCGACAACGCCCATTTCGTTCGCCACACCACACGACGAGCCACGTCGGCCTCGTCGGCGGCGGTCGCTGGCCGCGCCCAGGTGAGATCAGCCTCTCGCATCGTGGTGTCCTCTTCCTCGACGAATTGCCAGAGTTCGGCCAGAACGTCCTCGAAGTGCTGCGTCAGCCGCTCGAAGATAAGATGGTGACGATCTCACGGGCACAGGGCAGCGTGACCTTTCCTGCGAATTTCATGCTCGTCGGCGCGATGAACCCCTGCCCCTGCGGCTACTATTCGGATCCGACGCGTGAGTGTGTCTGCTCGCCTGCAACCATCTCCCGCTATCAGAAGCGCATCAGTGGTCCATTGCTGGACCGCATCGACATCCACGTCGAGGTGCCACGGGTCGACTATGAAAAGCTGGCTGGTCGCGCCGAGGCCGAACGCTCCGACGACATCCGCGTGCGAGTGATGCGGGCGCGCGACCGCCAGGCGGCACGCTTCGCGGGAACGACGCTCATCTCGAACGCCGACATGGGGCCGTCCGACATCCGCAAATATTGCGAGATGGAACCCGCCGCGCAAAATCTGCTGAAGGCCGCGTCGCAACAACTGCAACTGTCGGCCCGCGCCTTTCACCGCACGCTGAAGCTGGCACGCACCATCGCCGACCTCGCTGACAGCGAACCCATCGCCCCCGCCCACCTCGCCGAGGCCATCCAATATCGCCCCCGTGTGCAGGTGTAGGCGAGGAGCATGAGATGCGCGACTGTACCGACGGGCAGCCGCCCAATCAACGGGGACGAACATTGCGGTTACCCGATGCGCCACATATCACCTGTGGCCGCTACGAATCGACGTGTGCCGCATCACACGTTCATCATTATTTCGAGATCGTGTACATCGAATCCGGTGCGGGTCTGCATGGCATCAACCATATCTTTACGCCCGCCACCGCCGGGGATGTCTTCCTCATCACGCCTGGCGCGGTGCATGACCCGAGTGGACTAGCTGCGGCGTGTAAATGGGTCATCGCGTTCAGTCTCGACGCCCTCGATCCCGTCAAGACCGACGCCGAAGCCTTTACGGGCGCTTCCCGGCATACCCCACTGTTGGCCGCTTTTTTTCGTGGAACCGATGCGCCATCCTTGCCGCTCCCGCTGCCAACCGCGACGTGCGCGGGGTGGGACGGCATCCTCCAACGATTGCTGCATGAATTACGAGAGCAGCCACCAGGCTTTGCCGAGGCGGCACGTGCGCTCCTGGTGTTGTTGCTGACGGATCTCGCTCGGCTCGCCCCACGCACATCGCCTGAGACAGCAGCCACACACAGCCTGCTCGCTGTGGTGTTCCAATTCATCGAAAGCCACTATCACGAAGCAATTGGCCTACGCGACGTAGCCGCAGCCCTCGGTTATTCTGCGGCCTATCTGACCGACCTCGTGCGACGCAAGACGGGGCGCACCATCGTCGCCTGGATCACCGAGCGGCGTATGGCCGAGGCGCGCTATCGCCTCAGCGAAACCGCTGATTCCATCCAAACCATTGCCTATGCCGTTGGCTATCGACAAGCACCATACTTCACGCGCCAGTTTCTGCACCTTCATGGCATGGCCCCACGCGCTTGGCGACAAATGCAGAGCGGTTAATTCTGCCATGTCGCGCGCAGAGCGAAAGATTCTGCAAAGACATCTGCTCATTGTATCAGTTCCTCCCCGGCAGATTTGGCATGATGAGAGCAGGATGCATGGCGACCGTGCCACCATCAACACATCGCTATTTCAAAGGGAGGACAAGATGCGATTTCTCGCGATCAGCACCACCACACCTGCGGCCACCCCCGAGCGTCTCCAGCAAGAGATGGGCGCTGAGGTCGCCTATGGCAAACAGCTTTTCGCTCAAGGTTTTATGCTGCAAGGCTATATGGACCCAACGTATACCATTGCCTACTTGATCGTTGAAGCATCAACCCAGGCGGAGGCGGAGGCGACACTGGCGCACTATCCTTTAGCACAAAGTGGGGTGATCACTTACGCGGTCTATCCTCTCATCGGGCTGCCCGCCGTCGCTGAAGTGCTGCAAGAGCAGCACCAGTCGCTGCCAAGCTGGTGGCCCACTACCGCACAGGGGTGAAACACGTCATGGCTGAAACTTTGCAACAACGCAACGCCACCCTGGCCCGCCGCTTCATCGAAGAAGTGCTGGCCGGGGGCAATATGCAGAGCTTCGATGAATTGGTAGCGGAAGATGTCGTGGTCAACTCAGGCCTCAGCCCTTTCGCGCCCATGATCGGCAAAGAGGCATTTCGCCAGGGCTTGCACACATTAGGTGCCTTTAGCAATGGTGACATGACTATCGAAGACGTCTTGGCCGTCCAAGATCGGGTGATTGCCCGCTATCGGGCGCATGCGGACCATACCGGCGATCAATTGGGGGTGCCCCCGACGGGCAAGCGCATCACCATGTGGGAGATTCGGCTGATGCGCTGGAAGAACGGGCAACTCATCGAGGATTTCGTCGCCGATATCAACTATGACTGGCCGTGGCTGCTCGCGCCAGCGCACCCCGATGGTGTGGGCAAAACCGGTTTGCAGTGACATCTGCCCAGCCGGAAGAACATCATCGGCCAGGGCACTTCCTGTGCATGGCCCTACCCTTGCTTCAGCAGTGCCCTGGCGATGACGACGCGCTGGATCTGGTTGGTGCCCTCGAAGATCTGGGTGACTTTGACGTCGCGCATCATGCGTTCCAGCGGCCAGTCGCGCACATAGCCCGCGCCCCCCAGCACCTGCACAGCGTCGGTGGTGACGCGCATCGCCATATCGGTGGCGAAGCACTTGGCCTCGGCGGCCTCGCGCGTGGCGACGCCCTTCGCGTCCAGCATGGCGGCGGCGCGATAGACCAGCAGCCGCGCCGCGTCGATCTGCATCGCCATGTCGGCCAGCATAAACTGGATGCCCTGGAAATCCGCGATGGATTGGCCGAACTGGCGGCGTTCGCGGGCATAGTCGCGCGCGATCTCCATCGCCGCTTGAGCGGTGCCCACCGCGCCCGCGCCGACGTTGACGCGCCCGCCATCCAGCGCCGAGAGGGCGATGCGCAGCCCCTGGCCCTCCGCGCCGATGCGGTTGCTGGCGGGAACGCGACAATCGGTGAAGATCAGTTCCGCCGTGGGGCTAGCGTGCAGCCCCATCTTGCGCTCGACCTTGCCGACGGCGAAGCCCGCCGTGCCCGCCTCGACGATGAAGGCCGATATGCCCCCGCTGCCCTTGCCCTCGCTCGTGCGCGCCATCACCACGAAGACATCGGCGACGTTGCCGCTCGTCACCCACAGCTTCGCGCCATTCAGGACGTAGCTGTCGCCGTCACGCCGCGCCGTCGCCCGCAACGAGGCCGCGTCGGACCCCGCGCCCGCCTCGCTCAGCGAAAAGGCCCCCAGCGCCTCGCCCGCGACCATGCGCGGCAGATGACGCGATTGCTGCTCGGCGTCGCCGAAGCGCGCGATGATGCCCGCGACCATGTTGTGCACCGCCAGCCACACGACGGTCGACAGATCGCTGCCCGCCAGCGTCTCATAGACGATGGCCGTCGTCAGCTTGCTCAGTTCCGTGCCACCATAGGCCTCGGGGACGTTCATGCCCGCCAGTCCCAGGTCGGCGAGGGGCGCGAAGATCTCGCGGGGAAAACGGCTGGCGTCGTCCCAGTCGCTCGCGTGGGGGGCGATCTGCTCGCGGGCAAAACGCGCCACGGTGGATTGTATCGCTTGCTGCTCGGCGTCGAGCTCAAAAAACATCGTCGTCTCCTTGGTATAGTACACCCTATCAGCATTGCTCACCTCTCTATTATGCCGCGCCGCGACCATCCAGCCCAAGGCAGCCGAGCGCATTTGGGCTAGGGGTGCCCTGATAGTTGCCAGGCATGATACAATGCGCGGGAAAGCTCACTAGCCCAACGATTGGGGACTGCATGAATCCGACCGAACCGCGCTACCCGCAACCACCCTCGCGGCCTGTTGTCACCACGCAAACGCCGTCGCGCCCGAATCCGCCGCCTTACCCGCAACAGCCCGCGCCGCAGTCGCGGACCCCGACGTATGCGCCACAGCCGCAGCCCCCGGCCCCGCGTACGCCGACCTATACCCCGAATCAGCGGCTCAGCCAGCCCGCGCGACCCATCGAGCGGCCATCACGTCCGCAGCCCTACCCGCCCGTGATGGCCCCACCGCTGACGCCCGCGTCGCCGCGTCGCCGCACGCCCCCGGCGCTACGACGGCTGGGCATCGGCCTCATCTGCCTGTTGCTGCTCGTGACGGCGGCGGGGGTCGTCATCGAGGGCTACATCATCACCACGGGCGCGATGCCCTTTGGCGGGTGAGCGGCATGCGCTGTCCATTTTGCGGGAACGATGATTCCAACGTGCTGGATACGCGCGACGCGGCGGAGGGCATCCACCGTCGCCGTCGCTGTCGCAACTGCCAAAAGATCTTCAAGACCTTTGAGCGCGTCGAGGTCGGCCATACGCCGCTGGTGATCAAGCGCGATGGACGGCGCGAACCCTTTGACCGCGACAAGCTCATCCGCAACATCCGCAAGGCCGCCGACAAGCGCCCCCTGCCCGTTGGCGACATCGAGCGGCTGGTGGACGACATCGAGCAAGACCTGATCCAGGGGGGGCGCTCTGAGGTGCCCACCAAGAGCATCGGCGACATGGCGATGGATCGGTTGCTGAAGCTGGATCGCATCGCGTATGTGCGCTTCGCCAGCGTCTACCTCAACCTCGCGGACCTGGATGACCTGCTGCGCGTGGTGGAACGCATCCGCCATGAGGACGCCGCCGATGACGCGAACGCGCGTGGTTAAAGCCGCCACCTACCCCACCCTCGCCCATTTGGTGGATAAAGTCGAGTTTTTCGCACGGAATACTTGACTTTGGCATGGCAGGTGCGAAAGGGACTGGTGGCTGAGTTGAATGCCAGATGAGAGAATCGCCAAGCGATATCTCCTTCCGCTGGTGAGTATGCTAGGAGAGGGAAGATCACTTCCCCCAGCGCCTCCCCAGCCTTGTAGTCCAGGCAAGGATTGCCGCGTGAATCAGACGCCCCACGGCAAATCCTCCATATCGGCGGCGTCACTGTGCAGGAAGTACATCCGTTGGAGGACCCCCATACCATGGCGAAGGAACCCACCGTCACCCCCGAAGCCACCCCCGAGAAGAAGCCCACCACCGTGCAAGAAGCTGGCCGCATCGGCGGACGCAAGGTCAAAGAAGCCTACGGCCAAGAGTTCTATGTCAAAATCGGCAAGATGGGTGGCCGCAAGATCGCCGCTGAGCGTGGCCCCGAATATTACGCCGAGATCGGCAAAAAGGGCGGCGAAACCGTGCGCGAGCGTCACGGCTCCGAGTTCTTTGCCACCATCGGCAAAAAGGGTGGCGACGAGGTAAAGCGCCGCCACGGCCAAGATTATTACTCGATCATCGGCAAGAAGGGTGGCGAGGCTCCGCGCAGCAACGGCAAGCGCCGCACCACCCCCGTCGCCGAGTAAGCGATCCGTATCTCGCACGTACGAAGCCGGAACGAGCATGATGTTCGTCCCGGCTTCGTACGTGCCTGGTGCTACAATGGGGGCATGAATCCATCACAACCATCGTGGCGCGCACGGCTGGCGCTCGGTGCCTTTGGCTTGCTGTACCGTAACGCCACGCTCTATTGGCTGGCGAGCACCATCCCCTTCGCGGGGCAGTGGCGCGTATGGCAACGGTTGGTGCTGCCACGGCTGCACGGCCACGACGTGCTGGAGGTCGGCTGTGGCACGGGCTGGCTGCTGGCGGATATGTTGGCGGCGGGCTACACCTGTGCGGCCATCGATGCCTCGCCCCAGATGGTGCGCGCGACACAACGAACGCTGGGTCGTCGGGGCTTCGCGTCTAGGGGTGACACGGTGCAGATGGCACGCGCGCAGGCGCTGCCCTTCGCGGCGGCGGCCTTTGATACGGTCGTCAGTACCTTCCCCGCGCCGTATATCGCGGACCCCGCGACGCTCCGCGAGATCGCGCGGGTGCTGCGGCCTGGCGGGCGGCTGATCATCGTGGAGGGGGCGCATCTGCTGCCACAGAATCCCCTGCTCGGGGTGCTGGTGGGCATCCAGAATCTCGTATATGGGCGGGCGGCGGTGCAGGGGCCAGCGCAACCAGCGGCGCTCGCGGCATTGCAGCTTCGGCTCCCCCTGGCGGCGGCGGGACTCATCCCCAGCCAAGAGGTCGTCGAGGGGCCATTTTGGCGCGTCTACATCGCGTATGGCGCGAAACCCGCGATCATGGGGTGATTCGCGTCGCGTCGGCAGCCCGCGCCCGCTGGCTAGCTCGCCATTGGCAGTTCGGCGGCCTCGACCGGGACGATGACGAAGCGGAGGCGACCACAGGTGGGGCAGCTCAGGGTCTGCACGTCCAGATGGTCGGCGTTGCGGGTCGTGGTGTCGCGGGTGAGGGCCTCCAAGCCATCGTCAAGCGCGGGGGTGTTGGCATAGGCGCAGGGGCACATCGCGGATTGCGTGAATTGCATGATGTTCATGGCGGAACCTCTTTTCCGGTTTCGCTCGTGTAGAGCACTCAGGCAAGAGGCAAGTCTCGTGCCATTTCGCATGGCCGAGCTTGCGGAAGCGGCCTACCCCATGGCGTGTGCGCTTGGTTCGGCGGACACCTTGACGAATCGAGAGATGTGTGGCACAATACAAGGGTCCCAGTATGGCGGTCGTAGCTCAATTTGGCAGAGCTCTAGATTGTGGCTCTAGTGGTTGCGGGTTCGAGCCCCGTCGATCGCCCCCCTAGCCCGTTCGTAAGAACGGGCTTTTTCGCGTCCATTCCCCTAATGCGTGCCGCCCCAGACGGGTCATGATGGCCATGTCTGGGGCGGCGTAGTGCTGAGTCGATGCGCCCTGACGACGCGCGGCGAAGCGCCTAGAGCGCGTAGTCTTCGGGGCGGACCTCGCGCAGATAAGCGGTCAGCAGCGCGATGTCGGCTTCCAGGTCGCCCAGGTGCACCATCTCGTTGACGGTGTGGACGTAGCGCGACGGCAGCGAGAGCGTGGCCGAGGCCGTGCCATGGCGCGACCGCTGCATGGCGGCGGCGTCGGTCGAACCGCCCGGCAACACCTCCATCTGATGCGCGATGCCCTCGCGGCGCGCGATGGTGCGCAGATGGCGCAGCAGCTTCGGATGTGCGATGTGGCCGCTATCCATGATCTTGATGGCGACGCCCGCGCCGAGCTTCGTCACGGCCTCGTGCTCGCCGCTGCCGGGCATCTCGATGGCGAGGGTGGTATCCAGCGCGATGGCGATGTCGGCATCCACGGCATAGGCCGCTGTCTGGGCACCGCGCAAACCAACCTCCTCTTGCACCGTCGCCACGGCGTAGACCGTCGCGCTCGGCTGCTGGTCGCCCAGGCGGCGCAGGGCTTCGAGCATGACGAAGAGGCCCGAGCGGTCATCGAGCGCCTTGCTGATGACGCAGTCGCCCACGACTTCCAGCGTGCGGTCCATCGTCACGAAATCGCCGATCTCGACCAGCGCCTTCACCTGTTCGCCGCGCAACCCCAGATCCACGAAGAGGTCGTTCAGCGTCGTCGCGCCCTCGGCCTTCTCCTTTTGCAGGTGGATGGGCTTGCGGGCGGAGGTCAACACGCCACGCAGCGCGCCATTGGCCTCGGTGTGCACCAGCACGCGCTGCGCCACGAGCACGCTGGGGTCATGGCCGCCGACGGGCTGCACCCGCAGATAGCCATTACCGTCGATGTGCTTCACCAGGAAGCCGATCTCGTCCATGTGCGCGGCCAGCATCACCTTGGTCTTGGTCGCGCCGTGCTTGACGCCGATGACGTTGCCCAGCGCATCCACGCGGATCTCATCGACCAGCGGGCGCATCTCGGCCATCACCAGGGCCCGCACCTGCTCTTCACGGCCAGAGGTGCCCGGCGTCTCGGTGAGCCGCTTCAACAGATCCAGGTGCAGCTTCGTCGCCGCGTCGCTGGTGGGGGCGGCCACCGCCGCGTGCCCGTTCGCCATGCCGTTGAGGAGTGCCGTGCGCTCCTTCTTGCCCTCGCCCTTTTTCGCCATACCAAACATCCCTTCATCCGCAAGTATTTCCGGTCAGTATGACACATATCATACACGAAGATGAGGGATTTTGGGACCATAGTAGGGGGCCAAACGTCACATCCCCACGTAGCGGGCGTACAGCGACCGCGCGATGGCAGGATCGGACGTGCCACGGATGAGCGCCCGCCCATCCGCGAAAAGCGTCAGGTCATAGGGCGCGACGCGTAGCCGCACGAAGGCGGTGCCGCCCGACTGCACCGCGCCCACCGCGCCCCAGCGCCCCGCGATGGCAGCCAGATCGACCTGGGCCGGTCGCGCGCCCGCCAGCCGCTCGGGGCGAATCTGGATGGTGTCTTGCCCGCACAGCCGCGCGGCGTCGTCCAACGACGCGCCGTCCAGCCAGTCATATTCGCCACGCGCGCAGGTGGGGCAGTCGGGGTCGCGGGGCAGGGCGATAGCCTCATAGGTGCCGTCCCATTGGTTGAAGCTGCGCAGTTCGGGGCTGACCGCCTCGCTGCCGAGCAGGATCTTTAGTGCCTCGGTTGCAGCCATGCCCGTCACCATGCTGACCGCGCCATTCAGCACGCCAACGGTGTCGCAGGTGGCGGCGGTCCCCGGCGGCATGGGGTCTGGCCAGATGCAGCGCAGGCAGGGGGTACGTGTGCCGTCGGGCAGCGGTGCATGGCAGTTCAGCGTCATGCCCTCGGCCCCCACCACGGCGCTATAGATCCATGGCAGGCCCACCGCCACGCACGCGTCATTGATGAGGTAGCGCGTCTCGAAGGCATCGGAGCCATCCAGTACCAGATCGACCTCGCCGACCAGTTCGCGCGCGGCCTCGCCATCCAGGTCCAGCACGCGCGGCTCGATGGCGATATCGGCGTTGACTAGCCGCAAGCGGGCGGCAGCGGCGATGGCCTTAGGCGTCCCCGCGTCGGCATCCGCTTCGTCAAAGAGCACCTGGCGTTGTAGATTGCTCCACTCCACTACGTCGCGGTCGATGAGGATCAGCCGCCCCACGCCCGCCCGCGCCAGCATGTCGGCCAGGTGCGTGCCCAGCGCGCCACAGCCGACGACCGCCACGCGCGCCGCCGCCAACCGCGCCTGCCCCTGGTCGCCAATCGGCGCGAAGACCCGTTGCCGCGCATAGCGCAGCCCACGTCCATTTGCTTGCATCGCCATCGCTCGACCCTCGCCTTCTCGCGCTCACTTCCCCGCATGGGCGATGCCAGTGGTTCAGCTTTGGCGCATCAGCGCACGCGACCCGGTGGGCAGCGCCCCCTGTTTTTCGCGAAAACTACCTATCAAGCGCGATTCCATACGATTCGGTACCGGTACCGGTACCGGTACCACGAATTTTCGCGATGCACGGAAATTCCCTTTGTTACGTCTTGACAGGATGCTTCACAATCCGTATACTATCTCGTAACCGGTACCGAAAGCGGTTACGAACGCAGCGGCATGAGGTGAACGATGGCAATGTGGCCAAGGATTCAGGAACACACGCGACCTGCGTGTCTCTTGAGCGTGCTCCATCATCAACGCGATGTCAACCCCGAAACCCGCGCATGGCTCTCGCAGCATGATGAACCGATATGTGCGAGGCCGACGCCCCCCCTAGCGGGTGTGGCATGGCGCGCCCCCCTGCTCGCGCCCATGGGCGTCGCGGGTTTGCGCCATCGCCCCCGTCCAGCGTTCCTGCGTCTGGCCGCGCCCACCCGGCCTACGCTGCATGCGCCTCCCGCCTCCATTCAAACGCCACCCTCCTCGTTGTAACCCCGCAAGCAGGGAACGTGGGCTAGTGCTAGCCGTTCCATTGATGCCTTGCGCCCCTACTCAGGCATGAAACAGCAACAGGCTTTTCCTAAGCCATGTTGCCGCCTCCCCACGGGAAGAATCCGTCGTATACGTCGTCAAGGAGGACGTAGCACACCTCCCCATCATCGCGTGGCACCCCGGCCTGCTGCTAGGGATGCCATCCGCAGAATCGCTTTACCTCAATTCAACCAAGCCCACGGCGTCATTATGTCGTGAGACGCCCGGCCCGCCGCGCCCGCAACGAATGTGTGGGAAACGGCGGCGTCACCAGGCACCAGCAAGGAGAACAGCACCATGTTGCGGCATGCTTCGCGCTTCACCATTCGTCGTATCACGTTCATGACCATGGGCATTGGCATGATCGCGGGGGTGGTTAGCTTGCTCTTGGTCATCAATCCCCTCCTCGCGCCAAAGGCGGCGGCGGCCTCCGTCGTCACCTGCTCGCCCAGCGGCACGGTCGATGTGAATGGCAAGACCTACGAAGTGCAGAATAACCAATGGAACGGTGCGGCGACTGGCCAAGAATGCATCAGCGCCGATACCGCGTCTGGGGCGTTCAGCGTCACGACGGCGAACAATAGCTTACCCACCAACGGCGCGCCCGCGTCCTATCCCTCCATCTTCAAGGGGTGCCATTGGGGGAACTGCACGAACAATAGCAACCTGCCCATCCAGATGAGCAGCCTCGCCAGCGCGAATTCCAGTTGGAGCATCAGCACGGCCAGCGGAGCCTGGGATGCCGCGTATGACATCTGGTTTAACCAGACCCCCACCACGAGCGGCCAGCCCAACGGCACCGAGGTCATGATCTGGATCAATCACTCCGGGCCACCACAGCCATTCGGTTCACAGACCGGCACCGCGACCATCAATGGGTCGAATTGGAATGTGTGGACGGGGACGCCCAATGGTGGCGGCACCAATTGGAACATCATCTCGTATGTCGACACCACCCCCACGACATCGGTGAATTTCGACCTGAAGAACTTCTTCACGGATGCCGTCGCGCGTGGCTCGATCCAGAATAGCTGGTACCTGCTCGATGTCGAAGCAGGCTTTGAACTCTGGCAAAATGGCGCGGGGATGGCATCGAACGCATTCGCCGTCACGCCCCTGGCGCAGGGAACCGGCCCCACACCGACCCCAACCGCCACGCCACGCCCCGGAACCCCCACGCCCACCGCAACACCGCAACCACCAACACCGACCCCCACGCCCGCAACGGGTGGCAACGGGGTCAGTGCCACCGGAGTCGTCGCCAGCTCTAGCCCATACTACAGCGAAGAAGATGTGAAGCTGAGCAACACCGCCGCCATCACGGCGATGACCGCCACCATCACCGTGCAAAAAACCACTGGGGTTTCTTATAACGGGCAATATGTCACCTTTGGCGGGGTCACGATGACGCACACCGACACCGGTAGCGCGCTCGTCTACACCGCCACGCTGAACGCCGGACAGACCATCTCGCCGAGCACGAACCTCTTGGTGGCCGCGCAATTTGGCGGCAACGGCACGCCCCACGCGACCACGGGCGACACGTGGTCGCTCACCACCACCAGCGGCGGGGTCAGCAACACGCAATCCGGCCATTTCTAACACGCGACCGCAATTCCGGTCCTGATTTCATCAGTGAGCATGTCATGCGTACAACGCCTTGCGGATGAATGAGGATAGATGATCAGGTGTCGTTGCTGTGGTGCCACGCGCCCCCTTTCGCGGGGGAGTCTAGCGCCACAAACCAGGGGAGATCGGCCCAGCCGATTTCCTGCCTTGCGCCCGAAGGAGGGGCTAATGCGTGCTAAGATAGCCAGCAAGCTGCGCACACTCTTGAGTCAACGGAAGTCACGAGCATGGATGCTCTTGGCGAGTGTCGTCATTTTCGCGTTTGGGGCATTTTTCGTGACCGTGCGGCAAACCCACGCCGCTTCGTATTGCCAAGTCACCTACACCATCTCGAACCAATGGCAGGGCGGCTTTGGGGTGCAAGCGATTGGCATCCAAAACACGGGCACGACCGCCTGGACGAGCTGGACGCTGACCTTCGCCTTCCCGGCGGCGGGGCAGGCCGTCACCTCAGGCTGGAATGGCAACTTCTCGCAGTCCGGCCAACAAGTCACGGTCACGAGCATGAGCTATAACGGCTCCGTCGCCGTCAATGCATCCGTGGGTTCTACGCCCGGCTTTAACGGCGCATGGACGACGAGCACCCCCGTCCCAACGAGCTTCTCGGTGACTGGCACCGAGTGCAATGGCAGCGCCCCACCACCAACCGCCACC
>JBBQSR010000058.1:0-12105 GCA_038234855.1 Ktedonobacterales bacterium
AGGCTGAGACAGGCGCGGCGAAGCCCTCTTTGACGGGATTCACCTCGCGTAGCAATCGCTGGAAGGACCAGCCGCCGCCCTCCTCGATCTTGTCGGGGTTGGCTGGCAGGGGGACGATCCAGCCTAGATTCGCCTCATCGCCCTGATAGCTGAAGCTGGTCATGTAATGCTCGATGCCGCCGTGCCAGGCGACGAGCGTCGCCGCTCGTGAAAGATGGATGGTGCCATTCGGTGAAAGCAAGCTGCCACAGGCCAACGCCGGACCCGCTGGCAGCACCAACACGCCCACCGCCAACAGCAGTGGCATCCAATGCAACGCGAATTTGCGCATAGCGATCCTCCCCGCCCTTGAAGGCGGTCGTTTCTGGTTCTTTTGTTGATGTCTGGTTGTCCTGGGCACCCAAGCTATAGAGGATGACGGCAAGGGGCGAAAAAAAGTTCCCCCCATCGACGGATGGAGGGAAATGCGGATCGCTTGGCGCGGGTGCTAGCAGCCCTGGCAGAAGCGCACGCCCCATTCGCGCAACTGCTCGATGGCGCTGCGCAGGGCCTCGCCCTTGGCCGTCAGGCGATATTCGACGTGGGGGGGCATCTCGGCGAAGGCGTGGCGCTCGACGATGCCCGCCGTTTCGAGCTCGCGCAAGCGCATCGTCAGCATCTTCGCGCTGGCCTCGGGGATGGCGCGGCGCAGCTCGCCGAAGCGGCGGGTGCCCTCCATCAGCTCATGCACCAGCAGAATCGTCCATTTGCCGCCGAGGGTTTCCAATGCCACCTCGACGAAACAGATGTCCTCGCGCATCATCGCGGATCGTTTCGCTTGCTCGGCTTGCGAAAGCGCCATTGCCTTGCTCCCTTCACGCGCGTCCGTCGGTCGCCTGGCGCGCGACGAACGCGGCACCCTTGCCAACGGTGGTGTTGATCGGCACGCCCGCCGCGCAGAGCGGGCACTCCGCCGCTGCCCACGAATCCAGGGGGATGGTCGTCAGCGCGTGCAGCGGCACGTCAAAGAGCGCCTCGGCGGGCTGACCGCTGCGGTCACACAGCACGCTCGCCCCCACCACCGTGCCGCCCAGTGCCCGCACCGCGTCGATGACCAGCTGCACCGTCCCCCCCGTCGTGATGACATCTTCGACGACCACTACGCGCTTGCCGACTACCTGGGCATCATAGCCACGACGCAAGACGCGGCGTTTGGCCTCGCCCGTGCCCTCTTCTTCGGCATATACCGCCAGCACCTCGTGGGTGGGGTCGCGCTGGCTCAGTTGCCAGGCGGTCCATTGCGCCAAGATGACGCCGCCGACCGTCGGCCCTGCCACGACATCCACCGTGGCGGGGTCATAGGCCGCCGCCATCTGCGCGCCGATCTGCGCCGTCGCGGTGGGGTGCAGATAGAGCGCATCTTTATTCACATACATCGTACCATGCCGACCAGAGGTATAGACCACATGGCTCTCGGTGATGATCGCCCCCACATGGGCCAACGTCGCCAACATCTAACTTTCGGTCATGCCGCCACGCCCGCGATCTCGTCCCAGATGCGCCGCGCGGCATCCCTGGGGCTGCCGACCTCGGCGGGGGGCCGTGTGATGGGGCGACCGATCACCAGATAGTCGGTGCCGGTGCGCCAAGCCTCCGCTGGGGTCATCATGCGCGCCTGGTCGTTGGCCGCCGCCCAGGTGGGACGCCCGCCGGGGGCGACGGTGATGAAGTCTGTGCCGCACGCCGCCTTGATCGCCGCGACCTCGTGGGCCGAGCAGACGACGCCATTCAGCCCCGACGTGTGCGCCAGCCATGCCAGCCGCACCACCTGCGTGGGTAGGTCGTCCACGATGCCGATCTCGTCGCGCAGTTCGGGGGCGCTGATGCTCGTCAGCACTGTCACGCCGATGATCATTGGCCGATGGGGCTTGTCAGCGACCGATGCCACCGCCGCGCGCAGCATCGCCAGCCCGCCATCGCAGTGGATGTTGCACATCAGCACGCCGGGTCGCGCCAGCGCCCGCACGGCACCCGCCACCGTGTTGGGGATGTCCTTGAATTTCAGATCGACGAAGACGGAGCCGCCCGCCGCGCTGATGGCATCGACCACCGCTGGCACGCCGACGGCGGTGCAGAGTTCCATCCCCACCTTATAGCCGCCGACGTATTCGCGCGTCGCCTCTACCACCCGCAGCGCGTCGGGCAGATTATCGAAATCCAGCGCCACCAGAATCGGATTGGTCGTCATGCGGGGACCTCCTGCGTGTGTGGTGGGGCAGTTTGGCTCGTCGCCGCCAGCGCCCGGTTGATGCGGCGGATGATGCCCGGCCCCTCATAGACGAAGCTCGTATAGATCTGGATGAGCGCCGCGCCCGCGTCGAGCATCCGTCGCGCATCATCGGGGCCAAAGATGCCGCCGACGCCGATGACGGGTAGCCGACCCCCAGACGCGCGCACCAGATGGCGCACCACCGCCAGCGACCGCGCGAAGAGGGGGCGACCGCTCAGGCCGCCCTCTTGGCCCGGATCGTGGCGCAGCCCGTCGCGCGCGATGGTCGTATTCGTGGCGATGAGGCCACTGATGCCCGTCGCCAGCGCGACCGCCAGCACGTCATCCAGCGCGCCATCGCTCAGGTCCGGCGCGATCTTCACCAGGATTGGCTTGGGGCGCGTGTTTGGCCCCGCCAGCCGTCGCGCCTCGCCCACCACCGCCGTCAGCAGTTCCGTCAGCGGCCCGCGTTCCTGCAACTGGCGCAGCCCCGGCGTGTTTGGGCTGCTGACATTGAGCGTGAAATAATCGCCAAAGGGGTAGAGCCTGCGCAACGAATAGAGGTAATCGCCTGTGGCGTCCGCCAACGGCGTCACCTTCGACTTTGCCAACTGCCAGCCAATCGGGATGCCCGGACGTGGCGCATGCAGCAGCCGCAGCGCGATGGCGTCGGCCCCCTCATTCGGCAAGCCCATCCGGTTGATCAACGCGTCGTCGTCTACCACGCGAAAGATGCGCGGGCGCGGCTGCCCCGCCTGGGCGAACCGCGTGACGCCGCCCGCCTCGATGAAGCCGAAGCCCAGCGCCGCCAAAGTCGCCAACGCTCGCCCGTTCTTGTCGAAGCCCGCCGCCAGCCCCACCGGATTCGGGAAGCGCAGCCCAAAGACCGTGCGCCCCAGGCTGGGGTCGGCATTCGCGCTCGCCGCCCGGATGATGCGCAGCAGTGGCGGCAGGTGTGACGCCACCTCCATCGCCGCCATCATCTGATGGTGAATCGCCTCGGGGTCGCGCGCCGACCAGCGAAAGAGCGCCGGACGCAAGATCGCCTGATACACGGTTGATTATCCCTGCCACAATGTAGGTTGCGAAAAACCCAACATTCATGCTACCACACAGGGCGACCATGGGCAAGCGATGGAGAGGGGGCATACGAAGAACCAGTTGCAAAAAGGGTCCGCTATCCCCAGGCATGATAGCGAAACGCACTGTCGCCACAGTCTGGTTGAAAGGAGACAGGCTCTTTATAAAAGGAACAAATCGTGGGTAAGATAGGTAAGGTCGTCTTGAGAAAGATCCCAACCTTCCAAACCAGGGAAGCCTCCCCATTCAAAGCAGGCTCGGAGATATCCGACGAAGGTCGTCTGATGCCACTCGCCTTTGAATAGGCTATCAATATGGGATGAGGGCACATGAATGGAGTATCCGCCTTCATCATGTTGGTCGCCTTTGAAAAGCTCGTGTGGGGCCAGAAAGATATCATAGCCATCTGATCGGGCTTCGTAACGATGCTGTTCAAGAATCGCTTTGATGCTGACGATGTATAAAGGATCGAATGCGTGTATGGAGTCTTTATCAGATCTTGGTGGCACATTCAGCCATGAGCGCGGAGGTACTCCATAAAAATTCACTTCACCGATAGTTTCAAACCAGATTTTGAGCATTAAGGGTAATTTCCCGATCATTGCTTCTACGTTGGCAATAATCTCGGGGAAATTCGCTTGAGGAGGTTGCCAAAGTAGCGGTTTCTTCGCCATCCATTCTTCATCAACCGCATCATGGATGACCATATTCATCATTTCAGCCGGATCTTCAGGATAAAGTCGGGCATAAAACTCATAATCTGTCTGAACGATGTCTATGAATGCCTTGTTTTCCTCAGGAGTCTTTCTCAAATGTTCATAGCCAAATTGATACCCTATTGAGGGCAGCCGTTGAATGAGCGTCTGTATATTCTGTAGCGATCGCTGCGCAATCACATGACATATCGCGGTGGCATCGTCGCTATACTCGGGCAGGTAGATATGTTCCCCCAAGTCAAGTAATTCCTGCCATACTTGGGTATACTCGCCTCGAAGGTAGCGCTTTAAAAACAGGCCCATCGCTTCTTTTCCCTCAAAATAGGAAATAACCTCTTTGGTTTACCAACCCTGGATATTGAAGTAGGCCAGGATTCCCGATGTTTTTATATGGTACACCCAAGCCGCTTAACAACGGTAGGCATGTTCATTAGCATAAAACCTCCGCACGTGAGTTGATGAAGCCCATCATCATGGGCTCGTTGCCAAACCAACAGGGCTGCATTTCTCCACTGCGCAGCCATTTCCCTGATTTTGCAAAAGCCCTGCCGCCTCACCTCCCCTGCCATCCGCAAACAGCGCAGGGGAAATGGGGCAACCGGGTTAGGCGGCGGCGACGCGTGGGGCTTTTGGCCGCAGCAGCATGATGGCGGCGGCGGCGATCCAGATCTCTTGGCCGATCAGCAGGACGATCACCACGGACTTCGCCGCTGGCACAAAGAGGCCGACGACACCCACCACCTCAAAGGCGATGCCGAGACCGAGGGCGACATAGCCTAACACGCGTGGCAGCAAGCTCGTCGCCAGGATCAGGCTGCCGACCGCGAGGAAGATCAGCGGCGCGGGACCGATGGGGAAGACGTGGATGAAGACGCTTTGCAGATCCCAACTGCCCACCGCCGTCTCGGGGTGCCCATTGGCCGTTGCCTGCGCGACCTCGATGATCAAGGCGGCTTCGATGAGGGAGGTGCCCAACAGCACAGCCGCCCCAAAGAGCGTCAAAAGGCCCGAAAGGCGCGTCGTCGCCCCGGCAAGATACACCAAACCAATGAAAAAGATGGCGGCCAGCAGCGTGCCCGTGATCTGGAGCCAACCACCGAAATAGAGGAAATTGCCATAGTGCGCCACGAAGTCAGCGATCTGCGCCGATGTGGCGTTGCCGGGCGGTTGGGGGATCGGAATCCCGAAATACGCCCCCAAGAGGACGACGCCGCCGAGACCAGCGGCGGCGATGGATTGATGCAGACGAGATGAAAACATGCACGACTCTCCTTAAAGAATGGATGAAGAGGTGGTTTCGGGTGGTGACAGGGCATGCTGAATGGCGGCAACCGTGCTGCGGGCGACGTGCTGGACAGTGTCGGCATCGCTCGCGTGCGCGTGCGCCAGCAGCCAGTCATCCGTCGCCGCGTCGAGCGCACGAAACCAGGCCAGCAACAGCGGCAGGGGCAGGTCGCGCCGGATGACGCCGAGCGCCTGCCCGCGAGCGAGCATCTGCCCCATATGCTCCATCATGTAGTCGGCGAGGTGCACCGTCAGTCGTGCCAGCGCGGGATGCCGCAATGATTCCGCCGTCAGGTGTTCGGCAGCACGCAGCGCGCCGAAGCGCCACGGCTGATCGTGGGACTGGGCGAAGGGGCGGTCGTGCACCCCAGCGAACACACTCCAAAAATTCGCGGCGGAAAGCGACGCCACCTCAGCGGGCGTCGGTGCCAACCCCAACTGGTCGAGACACGCCAGCACGACGGTACAAAACAGATCCGCCTTGTCCTCGAAGTAATAGTAGGCGGAGCTTTTGCCGATCTGCGCTTCCCCTAAAATGTGGTTGAGCGATGCCGCCTCATAGCCGTGCGTGGCGAATAATTGGGCAGCGACCGTCAATAGCCGTTCGCGTTTCTCAGTCGGCATGCGTTGCAATCGTCCCAGCGGCATCGTCTCGCCCTCCCACATTGTACCATATGATTGTACCATTCGGTACATAGATTTATCCTTGGGTGAATCCGTGTAGTGCGCCTTTTCTGGGAAATCTGCATGAAACCCCGAACATGGGCGGCACTCAACAGTGTTGCGTCGTTAGGCATATCACTGCTCGTTTCTTGTAAGCCGAGTTGGCATGGGCTGAAATTTCTGCTGAGTTGACGTCCATCTGTGATGGAGATGGCGTGCAGACACACGAGATTTGGTATACAATATCCAATAGCGCGCTGTCGAAACCAAGACGCCGGGCGGGAGATGGTATCCCCCACGTTGGTCGAGATGGGCGCGAAGGGATGCAATTATCATGAAAGTCATCAAAGTGTCGCCGCGTGGCTATTGCTATGGCGTCGTGGACGCCATGCAGATCGCGCGCGAGGCCGCCAAGAATCCCGATTTGCCCCGCCCCATCTCGATCATTGGCTTGATCGTGCATAATAGATTCGCCGTCCAGGAACTGACCGACCTCGGCATCGTCACGCTCGATGGCGCGGACCGCGCGGCCATCCTAGAAGAAGTGCCGGGCGGCACCGTCATCTTCACCGCGCATGGCGTCTCGCCCGCCATAAAGGCCCGCGCCCGCGAGCGGGGTCTGCACGTCATCGACGCTACCTGCCCCGATGTCACCCGCACCCACGACCTCATCAAGGATCTCGTGGGGCGTGGCTACAGCATCCTCTACGTCGGCAAGCGGGGGCATCCCGAGCCAGAGGGGGCCATCGGTGAAGCGCCCGACCGCGTGCACCTGGTCGAGACGGTGGCCGATGTCGCCGCGCTGGACCTGCCCGCCGAGGCGGCAGCCAAGCTCGCCATCACCACGCAAACGACGCTGAGCCAGTGGGACACGCGCGCCGTCATCGAGGCCGCGCAGCACAAATATCCCCAACTCGAAATCTATAATGAGATCTGCCACGCCACCCAGGTGCGCCAAGAGGCCGTCGCGGCCCAGGCGCGGGGCGCGGACCTCACCATCGTCGTCGGCGACCCGCGCTCCAACAACACCAATCGGCTGGCGCAGGTGGCCGAAGAGATCGCCGGCAGCCCGGCGCTACGCATCGAGAGCCTGGCCGACCTGCGTCCCGAGGACGTAGCGGGCAAGGAGACGATCGCCATCACCTCAGGGGCCTCGACCCCCAGCCAACTCACCCGCGAAGTGATCCGCTATGTCGAGGGCCTGGGCCAGCCCAAGGAGCCGTCGCCCACTGCCTGAATCATCCCTGCCCCAGCCGCGACGTGGCGGCACCGTTTGATCGTTTCTCGGAGGATGTATTTCTTATGATGAAAAGCCTGGGCGTCTTATTGCAGCAACGGTCGGTGGGCGAATTGGCGGCGATGGCGACGCGGTGGGGCACGCAGCCCGTCATGGGCGATGACCCCTCCGAGGTGCAACGGCTCGAACGCCAGATGCGCGACACCCTCTCGGCGCGCACCGTCTGGCAGAGCCTCGACGCCACGGAGCGCACGGTGCTGCTGGCCATCGTCGGCCCGGCGGCGCGCAACTGGTGCGTCATCGAGCAGTTGCCCGCGCGGACCGATTTGCCCGCCGAGGCCGTCGCCGCCGCGTATGCGCGCCTGCTGGCCGCCTTCATCATCTATGAAGATCTCGCCAAGATGCAGGGCGAAGAGTTAGTGGGGCAGCGCGTCGCCTTCTATGGCTATAGCCACACGCGCCCAGCCAACACCCCCGTGGTCGAGCGCCCCATCGCGTATGTGCCCACTGAGATCGCCACCACGCTCTACACGACGGGCCGCGAACTGAACCCGACCCAGCCCGACCGCACCACCCTCTCGGTCGATGAATTGCTGATGCCCTATCGCCAGGGCGACCTGGACCAGATCGGGCGGCGCTTCGGGCTGACGGTGCAGACCTACTGCTCGCGCAACGAGGTGCGCGCCGTCATTGCGGACAACGTCACCCAGGCCGACGCCGTGCAATATGCCCTGACGCAACTGCTGCCCTCGCTGAGCGAACTGTATCAATGGTTGATCGCGCGTGGCGGACGCGCCACCACCGACGAGGTCCAGCGCAAGATGCGCTGGGACGTGCCCGCGCTGCTGGCCGCGCTACGCACCTTCGAGGAATATGCTATCGCCTTCGACGCCTTCAGCGAGGGGCAGCGGGTCATCTTCATTCCCGCGCGCACCTTCGATAATCTGCGCCGTGCCCACGCGCGCCCCGTGCCAGAGCCCACCGCGCCGGAAACGTCCGCGCCGCGCTCCATTCGCCCCGCTGATACCATCATTTTGTGGGATGTCGCGGCCTTCGTGGCGGGCGTGGTGCAAAATGATATCGACCTCACCCGCGCCAACGCGCTGCCCAAGCGCACCGCCCAGCGCCTGATGCCGCTCATCACGAATGAGTGGGTGCGTGACTCCGACGACCTGGCGTACCCCTACCTGAGCCAATTGCAAAATGAGGCGCTGGACCTGGGCATCATCCAGATCACCACCGAAGAGGACCATCATCGGCTGGACCTGGGTGTAAAGCTGGATGTGTGGACGAGCCAAGACATCCGCATGCAGACGCACCGCATCCTGCGCCGTTGGGTGCACAACCGCCACTGGCGCGACCAGGTCGGCACCGACTACGGCGGCTGGATGGCCAGCGCCATCAATGTGCTGGCCGCGCGCGAGGCGCTGCTGGGGCTGCTGCGCGACTGCGAGCCGGGCACGTGGTACGCCGTCCGCCCGCTGCTGCGCAAGCTGCTGGAGGACGACCCCTTTGTGCTGCGCCCAAACCAGCGCTACAACGGCCACGGCGGCTTCAAGGTGACCGACGACATCCGCGCGCACTGGGACGACACCGACGGCGAGGTGCTGCTGGGGATGCTGAAATCGACGCTGTACGAGCTGGGCATCATCTCGCTCGGCTATCACAGCGAGACGCTGCCCGCCACCCGCGCCATCTGCGACCCCGACATGATCTCCCTCACCGAACTGGGCGCGGAGGTGCTGAAGGGCGATCTGGGCCTGGCCCCCACCCCGACCGCGCATCCGCTGGTGGTGCAGCCGAATTTCGAGATTTTGTTGCTCGAGCCGCACATGCCCGCGCTCTATTGGCTGTTGCGCTGCACCCAGCCTGAGCAGATCGGCCAGGCCAGCCGCTTCAAGGTCACGCGCGAAGCCCTGTTGCGTAGCATGAACGACGGCACCACGCTGGATGAGATCATCGTTTTCCTGACGCGCTACAGCCAGAAAGCCTTGCCGCAAAACGTCATCTATACCCTGCACGATTGGTCGCGCCAATACAAAGAGACACGCCTGAGCCGCGTCGTCTTGATCGAGGTCGACAACGAGCAATTGGCCACCGAGATCTGCGAATCCGCCAAGCTGCGCGAACTGGGGCTGCGCCGCGTCGGCCCCTGCGCGCTCGCCACGCCCGAGGGCGCAGCGGTGCGCGCCGTGCGCCGCGCCATCGAGCGCGCGGGCTACTCGACCCAGACGCCTGAGATCCCCGCAGCCGTCTCCTCCGCGAATGGCGGCCATAGCTGAGAGGGCGTCGCTTCACCGCCCATATCCTATGCTAGTCACAAGGCAAGTTGAGCCAGGGAGAGGGGCAATATATGGGCGAAACCGATCAGGGGATTAAACGGTTGTTACAAGCGTTTCCCGCAGACATCTTGCATTTTGCCCTTGGTCCCGAATGTGAATATTTGGGCATGCTCGATACCGATGTCGCCATCGAGGCGCAACTCGTCATGGACCGTCTCTTTCATGCACTTTATCAGGGAGATGAGTGTGCCATCGACATGGAGGTGCAGGGGAAGAGCGATGCCAGTATGCCGCAGCGTATGTTTCGCTACGCCCAACGCGGCAGTTTCATCTACAAAATGAAACTGCTTTCCCTCGTCCTGTGGCTGCGAAAGGGCAAAGATACCTTCACACGCTATGTCTATGAGGAGCGCGTTGGAGACCGCTTATTGGGCACGTGGGTCATCTATGGCATTGAGATCTTTGCCCTGCAAGCGCGTGATATACTCAATGGGAACGTCCTCGCATTGTTGCCACTAGTGCCCTTTATGCAGGGCGGGGATATGTCAACTATCGAGGAAGCCGCCCATCGCGTCGAACGCGAGATGCCCGACGAACTGGGCAAGACGCTCAATACTTTGTTGGCTGTTTTCACCGCACAGTTCCACGGAAAATCTGCCGCAAGAGCGCTTTTGGAGGGTTTAAAAATGAACACTAGTATAGTCGAAGAATCCCCCCTCTACCAAGAGTGGGTTGAGCAAGCAGAAGCCAAGGGGAAGGCCGAGGGGAAGGCCGAGGGGACGAGAAATGCACTCATCAGTGTACTGAGTGGTCGTTTTGGCAGCCTGGACGCTGACCTCACGGTTGCGATTGAGCGCGCGGACGAGGCAGCCTTGCTCGCGGTGCTGCAACATATCACCACGGATACACTTGATGAGATCCGGCAGCGTCTCAGCTAGCACGCGTCGAGAGCCGCCCAGCAGCGAACTGGACGGCTCCACACGAGATGCGGCGCGGTTTACGCGTCGTGGGCGCTCTGGGCGACGATCTGTTTGACCTGATCATCGCTCAGGTTTTGATCGGCGTGCGCTTCTTTGGCATGCTGAATGCCCTGGGCCAACAACTCTTCATCGTTGCTTCCGGTGAACTGTTTGCCGCAAGCGGGGCAGGTGGCGACGCGCATGGGATGGTGCCTCCTTTGGCGAGGAAAACGCCTGGTGTGATCAATCGAGGGCGGCACCATTGCACGCCCTCACGTCGCACTATAGCGTACAGTGGGTGAGCGTGGCAAGTTCCCTGGCTACACTTCCCGTCGGCTTGATTTCAGCGCATCAATGATAATCTGAACATCTTCGCGGCTGATCATTTTTTTTCGCCTATCAATGGGGTCATCAAGGATGGTGATTTTCCCAGCTTCTGCTAACTCATCAATTATGCGGTTGATGATATGGTTTCCGCGACCAGTAGCAAGGCGCGCCGCTATGATAGCATCTATTCTAGCAACATACTCAGTCTCAGGCACGGCGAACCTCCCAAAATAGCTACCCCTGCAAAACCGTATCGAATTCATATTGATTTCGACTTGATTTAACTACGGTTTTGTGTTAGCATAGAAATGGAGGGGCGATCTGCTCATCTTTTGCACGGATACAGCAGAACACCCCTACTACTCAACCTTTACGGAGGAGCTATGGACAGTTTACCACATTGGGAGTCACTTTCACAGGCGGCACAAACCTGGTTGTTACGAGGCATTCAGGCCATGCTGGCAGCGGATGCGCGTAGCATGCCGCCCAGTGGTGACGAGGCGGCTTGGCGCGAACTGGTCGCTGCACAGGTAGTGCATCGGGTACCTGATTCTGATGCGTTGGGCCTCACCGGGCCAGGGATCTGTCTCGTGTTGGATGCTGTGGAGGCTCGCCTCATCGCGCCCATGCTGCTGGCTGCTTGATGTCCTATACCGAGGGAGCGATGATATCCATCGCTCCCTCTTGCGTTGTCTCTCCGTCGCGTCTACTTCACCTTGGCGATGATGCCGTTGTGCGCGCGGATGCGGCCATGCCGCAGGATCTCGAAGCCGTTCTCGTGGGCATAGAGGCCCAGGTGCTTCACGTCCATCAACTCGCGGTAGGAAAAGTTCATCACGTCCGCGAAGAGTGTGTAGAAGATTTTGGATTGTAACTGCACGCGCGGCGTCGTCAAGATGGCATAGCCGCCCGGTTTCAGGAACTTGCGATGCTGCTCGAGCGCCCATGGCTTGTATTGATCGGGGAAGTGTTCGAGCAAGCCGATGCTGACCACCACGTCGAACTGGCGACCATAGGTCAGGTCGCGGATATCGGCCACCTCGAAGTCCATCGCCATCTCATCGCGGTACCAGACCTTCGATGCGCTGCTGGCCGGATTCGTCCCCAGGAAGGGATAGGCCGCCGGGAACTCGCCGAAGCGGTGCGTGCGGCAATAATCATCATAATCCACCAGCACCGCGTGTCCGCCGGGGTACATCGCCATCAATTGCATCGCCTCGTAGCCATCCGCCGCGCCGAGGAAGAGTATCTCGGGCTTCTTCACGTCTAGCCCTTCGAAGAAGGCACGCTTGCCGCGCGGGTCCCAGAT
>JBBQSR010000059.1:0-11969 GCA_038234855.1 Ktedonobacterales bacterium
ACGAGTCTATCTCTGGTGCATTCTATCACATGCCCCCATCCCCGCCGGACTTTCAGGGGGCCGTGGGCGCGGCACCGACAGCCGCCCCGCGCCCAACGGTGAAGATTTCTTTCCTTGCCAGATGCCGCCCTCGGTGCTACGATAGACAGGAAGATTGTCGAGCAGCACACTGGGGGGCAGCACCATGGCACAGGGAACGACCGCAGGACCATCCTCGGCGGGCAAGGGGAAGGGCACGGAGCCGCCCCGCAGCATGGCCGATGCCATCGCCCGCGCCAAGTCCGCCGCCGCGCGGATGGACCGCGCCAAGGGTGCCGGGGTGCTCTACACGAAAAAGACCCAAAGCGTCCTCTTTGGCGAGGCGCGCGTGGCCAACCATCCGCATGCGCGGCTGGTGCGGCGCGTCGCGTATGGGCTGCTCGTCGGTGGGGCGCTCGCCATCGTCTTGCTGCCCGATAGCTACGTCGTCCACTGGTTCGGCTTCACCGCCATGTTCGCGCTGCTGCTGGCCGTCATGCCCAATTTCGTCTTGCACACAGACGGCTCGTTCTCGCCCACCAAGGGGGCTGGCTGGCTGGCCTTCCTGCTCTTCTTTGGGGCGATGACGGCGACGGCGACGGGCGACACCGGCAATCTGTGGTCATGGGCACCTTGGTTGCAGCAGTTCTCGGTCGGCAGCCACGCGCCGCAGCACGTCACGCAGCCACATCCCTAAAGCGCCCATCCCGCACCGAGAGGACACCCCACCCCATGCCGCGCGACCTTCCACTGGGCAACGGTTCGCTGTTGGTCAACTACGACACCCTGTATAATCTGCGCGATATCTACTACCCCTATGTCGGTCATTTCAACCACACCGATGGGCACGTGAACCACGTCGGCTTTTGGGTGGCAGGCCGCTTCGCCTGGCTAGATGACCCCGCCTGGGAACGCACGCTGCACTATGAACCTGAAACGCTGGTCACGGATGTGACGCTGCACCACCCCGACCTCGCCATCACCGTCCATTTCAGTGACGCGGTGGATTTCGACCGCAACGTCTTCGTGCGCCAGGTGCGGGTGACAAACCACGGCGACGCCGCGCGCGAGGTACGCTTCTTTTGCCATTACGACTGGCACCTGGAAGAGGTCGATGGCGCGAACACCGTGGCCTATACGCCCATCCTCGGGTCGGTCGTCGCGTATAAGGACGACAACTACTTCGCGGCCAGTGGCAGCGTCGGCGATACGCGGGGCATCGCGAGCTGGGCGACGGGCTACAAAGAGTTCAATGGCATGCAGGGGACGTGGCGCGACGCGGAGGATGGCACCCTCAGCGGCAACCCCATCGCCCAGGGGTCGGTGGATGCCACCATCGGGCTGTACCTGGGCGACATCGCGCCGGGGGCGACGGGCGAGGCGTACCATTGGCTGCTGGCCGCGCACACCTTCCCCGAGATCGAGGTGCTGAACCTGATGATGCAGCAGCGCGGCCCCGAAAGCTTCATCACGCGCACCCGCAATTATTGGAAGCTGTGGGTCAACAAGGGCAACGAGCCGATGGGCGACCTGCCCCAGCCGATGATCGACCTCTACAAGCGGTCACTGCTGACGGTGGCGACCCAGATGGATTCCGGCGGAGCCATCATCGCCGCGACGGATGGCGACGTGTGGACCTTTTCGCGCGACAGCTACGCCTATATGTGGCCGCGCGACGGTGCCCTGGTGGCGAACGCGCTCAGCCACAGCGGCTATGGTGAGTCGACGCGCGCCTTTTTCGAGTTCTGCGCGCGCGTCATCACACCGCAGGGCTACCTGATGCACAAATATACCCCCGCTGGGGCGCTGGGGTCGAGCTGGCACACGTGGTCCGACGCGCACGGCCACCCGCAATTGCCCATTCAAGAGGATGAGACGGCTTTGGTGCTCTATAGCCTGTGGCAGCACTACGCGATCTTTCGCGACGTCGAGTTCATCAAGCCACACTACGCGCCGCTGGTAAAGGCGGCGGCGACCTTCATGGTGGATTACCGCGAGCCGCACACCCGCTTGCCCGCGTCGTCATGGGACCTGTGGGAGGAACGCTATGGCATCCACGCTTACACCGTCTCTACCGTCTTCGCGGGGTTGCGTGCCGCCGCGAACTTCGCCGAGATCTTTGGTGAGATCGACGTCGCGGTGAACTATCGCGCGGCGGCGGAAGAGATTCGCCTGGCGGCGCGCACCTACCTGTGGAATCCGCAGACGAACCGCTACGCCCGCCGCATCACCGTGGATGCGGCGGGGAACGTCACCCACGATGACACGATGGATATGGCGTTGATCGCGCTGTGCCAGTCAGGCATGTTCGAGCCAAATGACCCAAAGGTGGCGGCGACGATGGCGGCGCTGCTGGCTCGGCTGCATGTCAAGACGTCGGTGGGTGGCTATGCCCGCTATGAAAACGACTATTACCATCAGGTCAGCCAAGATATCGCCAACGTGGCGGGCAACCCCTGGTTCATCTGTAGCTGTTGGGCGGCGGAGTACGCCATCGCCAAGGCGAGCAACATCGACGAACTGCACGCGGCGATGCCGATGCTGCAATGGGTGGTCGATCATATGCTGCCGAGCGGCATCCTCGCCGAGCAGGTGGACCCCAACACCGGGGCACCGCTCAGCGTCTCGCCCCTGACGTGGAGCCACGCGGAATACATCGCCACCGTGCGCTGGTACGCGGGCAAGCACCAACGCTTCAGCACCCCCGCGCCCCAGGTGCACCTCGCCGAGCAGACCGCCATCGGGGCCATGCCCGGCGAACCCCAACACGAATAGCGCGGATGCTATCACCAGCCCACGCCAAGCGGTCGAGCGTCTCGCGGCGTGGGCCGCTGTGTGTCGCGCCTGCCTCCCTGGGCGCGGTAAAGAATGTGTAAGCATCGTTCCGACGAAGTGGATTTCGTCTTGCGATGGAGTGGGGTGTCAGACTACCCTTAAGACAGAGCACAGACAGCGCGGCATCGTCCGGCTGGCGGCTATTGTAGAAAATCATCACCCTATGGAGTAATAAGCGATGCAGACGAAGATGGCGATCAGCACGGCGGCGTTGGCCCTCTTGCTGACGGGTTGCGCGACGGCGACGAGCACGCGGGCAGGGAATTCCACCAAGACCGACCACACCACCAGCATCGGCACGGTGGGCGCGCCCGCCAGTTCCAGCGCGGCAACGCTGGAAGGTTCGGTGGTCAGCGCCATCCAAAAGGTGCAGCCCGCCGTGGTGGAAGTGACCGTCACGACTGCCAGCGGCACCGCGCTCGGCAGCGGATCGATCATCACCTCGGATGGCTACATCCTGACGAATGACCATGTGGTACAGAACGGCACCAGCTTCCAGGTGACGACCTCGGGCGGCAACTACCCGGCCACCGTCAAGGGCACCGATCCGGCGGATGACCTGGCCATCCTCAAGATCAACGCGAATAAGGCGTTGCCGACCATCGCCTTCGCGGATTCGTCCAAGGCGCTGGTGGGGCAGTTCGTCATCGCGGTGGGCAACCCGCTCGGCGTGGGGCAGAGCGCGTCGTTTGGCATCATCAGCGCGCTGAACCGCAACGTCAGCGAGGCCCCCAACGGCCCAGCCAACATCATCCCCAATGCCATCCAGACGAGCGCGCCCATTAATCCGGGCAACAGCGGTGGGGCGCTCATCGACCTGTCGGGCAATCTGGTGGGCATCCCCACGCTGGGCGCGCTGGACCCCGAATATGGCAACACCCCGGCGAATGGCATCGGCTTCGCCATCCCGTCGAACCACGCGCAGACCATCGCCAACCAGATCATCAATAGCGGCAAAGTAACGAACACGGGCCGCGCGTTCCTGGGCGTCGACACGGTCAGCATCACGCCGCAGATCGCACAGTCCTATAACCTGCCCATCGATCACGGCGCGTACATCCAGCAGGTCGTCGCCAACACCCCGGCCCAGGCGGCAGGGTTGCAGCAGGGCGACATCATCTTTAAGATCGATAGCACGGCCATCAACACGACCTCCGACGTGGGCAACTATCTAACCTCGAAGTTGCCTGGCGACCAGATCACCATCACCGTGAACCGCAATGGCAACAACGTCTCGGTCAAGGCGACGCTGGCGACCCTGCCCTCGGGCGCGTAACCGCGACGCCGTAGCAAAAAGCCCCATGCCCCGCAGGAACGGGCGTGGGGCTTTTTGTTGTCTTTGGTGGCCCCCTGCGCGCCAGTCACCCGACGCTTGGCACCTCGGTGGCATACGTCGTACAATAGGCTGAAAGCACTTTGTGAACGGGGTTGGCAATGATGGTGATGGTCGTGCAGTGGTTCGGTTTCGCCCTTGGCGTCATTTTGGTGATCGTGACGTATCGCAGCATCATTGGCACCATCATCGTGCCGCGCGCGGCGGTATCGCTCATCACCTATCGCGCGTGGCAGGTCTGCCATGCGAGCTATATGATGGTGGCGCGCAAGATGCGCACCTATGACCGCCAAGATCGCGTGCTGGCCTCGCTGGCACCGATCACGATCCTTTTCACCCTGGCGGTGTGGGTCTTGCTCTTTTTGGTGGGATATGCCCTATTGTTCCTGCCCTTCGTGGGGGGGGATTTCTGGCATGGGTTGTGGCTGAGCGGCTCGTCGATCTTTACCCTGGGCGTCACGTCGCTCGGGCAGGCAGGGCCGGTCGTGCTGGAATTCATGGCCGCCGCGACGGGGCTGACCGTCATCGCGCTGCTGATCGGCTATCTGCCGACGATCTACGCGGCCTATAATCGCCGCGAGATGCTGGTGACGGCGCTCAGCAGCCGCGCGGGCGACCCCGCCTGGGGACCCGAGGTGCTGGCACGGCACGGCCTAGACCACACACTGCCCACGCTCTGCGACCTGTACCGCGACTGGGAGGCGCTGGCGGCAGACATCATGGAGTCGCACAGCAGCTATCCCTGGCTGATCGTTTTTCGCTCGCCCGACCCCCTGCACTCCTGGGTGACGAGCTTGCTCGCGGTGATGGATTCCGCCGCCATGTATCTGGCGCTCGCGCCCTCTAGCGCGCCGATGGAGGCCGGACAATGTCTGCGGATGGGTTTCCTCTGCATGCGCAAGATCGGCCACGTGATCGGGGCGAAGATCAATGACGATCCCCGACCCGATGACCCCATCGAGTTGACCTTCGCCCAGTTCTCGCGCGCGGTCGATCACCTGCGCCACAGCGAATTTCCGCTGGAACGCACGGCGGAGGAGGCCTGGCGGCATTATCAGGGCTGGCGCGTCAACTATGAGACGGCAGCCTATGCCCTGGCCGCTTTTGCAGTGGCCGTCCCCGCGCCGTGGTCAGGCGAACGCGCCAACACGACGACCAGCGTCGAAGATGTGCTGAATCGCCGCCCTCGCTTCCGCACCCCCGACGACCCCGAGGGTGCCGAGGTGCTGGAAGAGAACTATCTCGAACATCTCGAAGAACACGTGCCGCGCTGAGGGGGCGGTTGCGGGCGCGAGGGCCAGGGGGTAAACTCGCGCCGTCGAGCCGCTGCACAAGCGCTTGGCCGACAGAGACGCCTAGACGCAAGCAGGGGCGGCGACGGCCCCGCGCGCCCTGGGCCAGCGCCCGTAGCGGCGCTATTCAATTACGCGTTGCCAACCAACACAAAACAGTCATATGGCTGGGCTGCACGGATGGCGGCCTTTGTGGTATCGTTTCCCATACGAGATGTGACGCACAGCATAATAGGCACAGCAGGAGGGCCATGTGATGACGACGCCAGAGCCAGGGGATAGCCTCGAAAAAGTCGCCGCCGAGGTGCGCGGGTGCCAGCGATGCCCCCTCGCACGGACGCGCATCAAGGCCGTGCCGGGTGATGGCCCCGGCGACGCCGAGGCGCTCTTCATCGGCGAGGGTCCAGGCATGCAAGAGGACCGCGTCGGGCGACCCTTTGTTGGTCCGGCGGGGCAATTCCTAGATGAGATGCTCGGCAGCGTGCAGATGACGCGCTCGGGCGTCTTCGTGACGAACGTGGTGAAGTGTCGCCCGCCCGAGAACCGCGATCCCACCCCCGACGAGATCGCCGCATGCGCGCCCTACCTGACGCGCCAAATCGCGCTCATCCAGCCCAAGGTCGTGGTGACGCTAGGCAAGCATTCGATGAGCCGCTTTTTCCCCGGCGAGCAGGTCAGCAAGATCCATGGGCGGCTGCGCAACATCGGCGGCCAGCCGGTGCTGCCCCTGTACCATCCGGCGGCGGCGCTGCACCGCGCCGAACTGCGCAACACGGAACTGCAAGACTTCCAGCAGGTGCCGTTGGCCCTGGCTGCCGCCCGCACGCAGACGGGGCTGCCACCCGCCGAGACGACCAAGGTGGACGAGCCGCCCCCCGAGCAACTCTCCCTTTTCGGCTGAAAGAGGCATGCGATGCCCTACTTGCTTTTGCCCCTCTACTTAGCTGGGCTGGTGGGGGCAATGCTCTGGCTGGCACCACGCACGGCGGAGGCCCCCACGCGCGGGACTGAATCCGATGAGCAGGCCCCCACATCCGCAGTGGTCCCGAAAGCCACGAGAGCCGACCGCGAACGCCCCAAACGCGGCGGCGCGGTCGGCTGATCCCCCTATTTCAACCCATAGACGCGCTCGTACTTCTCGGTGAGATAGGTGATGAGGTAGGTCGGGTTCAGCCCCTCGCCCGTCACCCGGCGGCAGAGGTCGTCGCCCTGATAGATGCTGCCCCAACGATGGATGTTGGCGTGCTGCCATTCCAGCACAAAGGCCGTCTCGCCCGCCGCCAGCCGCGCGTCGGTGTCGGGGATGTCGGCGCGCATCTTGGCGTTGAACTGCGCGGCATAACAATTGCCCAGCGAATAGGTAGGGAAGTAGCCGAACAGGCCCGCCGACCAATGCACGTCTTGCAGCACGCCATCGCCCGCATCGGGCGGGGTGACGCCCAGGTAATCTTGATACTTTTGGTTCCAGATAGCGGGCAGGTCTTGCACCTGAATCTTGCCCGCCATCAGGTCGCGCTCGATCTCGAAGCGGATGATGATGTGCAGGTTGTAGGTCAACTCGTCGGCCTCGACGCGGATGAGGCTACCCTCCGCGCGGTTGATGGACCGCACGAAATCAGTGACGGCGACGCGCGCGAACGGCTCGGGGAAGGCCGCTTGCAGGGCGGGGTAATGCGCGCTCCAAAAGGCGTCGCTGCGCCCGATGATGTTTTCCCACGTGCGCGACTGCGACTCGTGGATGCCGCTGCTGGTGCCGCCGCCGATGGGCGTGCGCGACAGCGCGGGATCGATCCCTTGCTCATAGTGCGCGTGGCCACACTCGTGCATCACCGACATGATGCAGCTCACCACATCATCCACGTGGATGCGCGTCGTCAGGCGGTCATCATAGGGCGAACCGATGCCCGTGGCGAAGGGATGCGCCGTCGTGTCGAGCCGCCCGCGCGTGAAGTCATAGCCCAAGATACCGAGCAATTCACGCGAGAACGCCAATTGTTTGGCCTCGGGATAGTCGCCCTTCAAGAAGCTATTGTCGATCTGCTGTGCCGCCTGCACGCGCTTGAGCAGCGGCACCGTGGCGGCGCGCAGGGCGTCGAGCGCAGCGGTGGCCGTCGCCAACGTCATCCCCGGCTCGAAGAGGTCAAAGAGCACCTCATAGGGTTCGGCGTTGGGGTTCAGATATTGGGCACCACGGCGCGTCAGGTCGACGATGTGCGTCAGGCTGGGCGCGAACTCGCCGAAGTCTTTGTTGGCGCGGGCGCTCTGCCAGGTGCTCCACGCGGCGGAGGTCGCGGCGGCACGCTCGCGCACATAGTCGGCGGGCAGCTTCGTCTTTTGGTCAAAGTCGCGGCGGGCGTTGCGCACCAGTGAACGGTCGGCCTCAGTAAACCGCGCGGACTGGGCGGCGAGCGCGGCCTCGGCCTCGACGATGGCGTGGCCCAGGGCGGCGGCGGTGCCGCGCTCGTGCACGATGCCCTCTAGCGTGCCCACCTGCTCGGCGCGCACGGCATTGGCACCCGAGGGCATCTGCGTCTCTTGGTCCCATTGCAGCAACTCTTGCACGGCGTCCAGGTCGCTCAGTTCGCGCGTCAGGGCGAAGAGCGGCGCGTCAGCCAGGGTAAACGTGATGGCGGCGTCAGCGTCGGGCTGCGCGGCGGAATTCGCGGGGGTCGTGGTAGCCATGAGGTGATAGACCGTCCTTTGCATCAGTGAAAAATCCGCAGCCAGCATGCGGCATGGCGGATGATGCCCATCTCCCATCTGGATGCATGGCATCGCTCACGACAGTATATCCCATCGGCGAGTCCTATGTGTGGTGGGAAGAACGGCCCACAAAGGTGCGCTCGGTACCGTAAATGTCGTATACAGTAAGTGAGATGCTTCGCAGCGTCGCCCCGTGCGGCTGTGCTACACTAAGAACGCTAACATCCCGCGTCACCCATGTGGACGCACCACCGCAGGAGGAATCACGCCCTGGAAAGCTCTGAAATCGCGCGCCTGGCGGTTGATGCCGCCACGGATAAAAAGGCTGCGAACGTCATCTTGTTGAACGTCCGTGAGTTGACCGTGATCGCGGATTATTTCGTGATCTGCACGGGCATGAATCCCCGCCAGATCGCCGCCATCGCCGACGCGGTCGATGAAGAGTTGGGCAAGGTCGGGGCGGATGTCTATCACCGCGAGGGCAGCGCCAACACTGGTTGGGTGCTCTACGACTTTGGTGACATCATCTTGCACGTGTTCGGCCCGATGGAACGCGACTATTACCAGCTAGAAAATCTGTGGAGCGCGGCACCGCGTTTGCTCTACGTGGAATAAATCGGCGCGTTGCCGCCAACGTGCCGATCACATTGAGATAATAAGAAGGTTTCCGCGATGACGAAGAAGTTTCGCAACCGCTTTTTTCTGCAAGGCATCCTCTTTGGGGGAGCGACCGGCCTGCTCGTGGGGTCGCTGGTGGCCTTTCAGATCGGCAACAACCGCGTCGATGACGCCCGCCATTCGCTGATGCGCATCGTCCGCCGCAAGCAACCCATGGTCAACTACACCAACATGACGGTGTAGCCACCGCGCGCCCCCGACCATCGCGTCACGGCGCGCTGCCCCTGGGCGTGCCGACCCGCTGGCCCATCTGGCACCCGCGTCTTGACAAACGCGGGGAACTCGGGCACACTGGTGGGGCATTTCAGCCAGCGACCTCCCCGCAAGGGAGCTGCCATTGCTGACGCTGTCACCGCACCAATTCCAGCACGATGAGGGAAAACCGTGAGCCAATCGCGTGGGCAACCTGGACCACCAACCCGTCAGCGCCCCCCAGCGGGGCGCGCCGCGCCGCGGTCGCCAGCGCCCCCACGCAGCCAGATCGAGCAGATCACCGCACGCACCCTCGGCGCGACAGCGTTCGTCTCGTTCGTCATCATGGTGGCGCTGGCGGCCATCGTCGTGCTGTCGAGCCTTTTCATCACGCCCAAGGGGACGACGCTGGCGCATCCGAACCCCACCGCCATCCCTACCCTGCCGCCGACCCCCTTCGATCCCAGCGTCGACGCGCCGCTGCCGAATAATCGGCTGATCCTCGATTATGGCATCTATCTGTCGCAGATCGACCATAACGGCCCGGCGTCGACCTATCCCTTCACCTTCCTCGAGCACCTGCAAGAGCTGGGCAAGGCCTACACGGCGGCGGACCCCAAACACCCCGCGATGCTCGGCCTGGACCTGGTGGTGAACGTCGCGGATTCGTGCCAGAACGGCGTGGTGACGCTCTGCGACCACGACGCGGAGGCGAACCAGCTTCAGACCTATATCGACTATTGCCAGCAAAACAACCTCTTGCTGTTCCTCGACTTCCAGTTTGGGCGGGCCAACGTCCGCACCGTCATCGCGCACTATCTGCCATATCTCGAACGCTATCCCTTCATCGAGTTAGCGGTCGATATGGAGTTCCATTTCTATTCGAATGCCTATGGCATCCCCAGCTATGACCTGGGCAACGTGACCGGCGAAGACATCAACTGGGTCATCAGCCAGGCGGCGGCCATCCCCCAGGCCTACCATGTGCCGCGCAAGGTCGTCATGCTGCACCAGTTCCGCGACGGCACCTTTCCCCACGAGAATATCGTGAAGCCGAACCCGCTAGTGTCGGTGGTCATCCACACCGATGGCTTTGGGTTCCCTGCCCAAAAGATCGACGGGTACACCAAATACGTCACCAATAGCCCGATTCATCCGGTCTATGGCGGCTTCAAGCTCTTCAACAATTACGCCAGTTGCCCGATGACCTCGCCGGGTTGTAGCTGGGACTCGCCGCAATGGACACCCAACGACATCATCACGAAGCTGAACCCCGCGCCCCTCATCATCTCGTATGAATGAGCGTGTTCAGCCGTCCAGCAGCGTCGCCACGGCCAGGCGAAAGCCCGGCAACTGCACGCTGGTGAGGTCGTCGCTGGCGGTGAAGGTGGTCATTCCCGTCGCGGTCCAGAACTCGACGACGCGGCTCGCATGGTCGATGACCCAGACCTCGGGCACGCCCGCGTTGCGATAGACCTGCGCCTTGATGCCGAGTTCCGTGAGCGTCTGCGAGTCAGACACCACCTCGATGGCGAGCAAGGGAATGACCTGAGGGATGTGATTCCACGGCGGGGGAGCGCTGCTCGGCCAGATCGCCAAATCCGGCGCGAGGATGGTGCGACTCGTCGCCCCCGGCTGGGTCAGATCAAATAACGCATTTTGCAAGACACGTTTGGAATAACCAGCATTGCGTGCCCATAGCCCCAACTCGAAGCCGAGTCGGTGGCAGACATCGCTCTGACCAGGTGCCGTCATCTCTTCACGCACCAACTCTCCATCGTACAGTTCGTTTTTGCCACCATCGATGGGCAGGTGCAGCAGATCGTCGCCCGTCATGGTCGCGGGCACCTGAAAGACTGTCCCCCATGTTGGCTTGTGCGTGAACATGGCGACCTCTCTGGCTTTAGATGGGGGTGTAGAAGGTGGAGGCCGTCAGCGTTTGACCATTGATGGTGACGGTGCCATTGACCTCGACGGGGGAAGAGCCAGCGCCGTTGCCGCCGATCTTCCACGCGGCGATGCCGTCCTGGTCAGTGGTGATGGTCGCGGTATTGCCGCCGATGTTGTACGTCACCTTGACATTGGGCATCGCCGCCGAAAGGTTCGTTACCTTGCCATAAACCGTGATCAGCTCGCCGCCGCTGGGCGAGTTATTCGACATCCACATACCAAAGGTATATTGCGGGATGCCCACGGGCGTGGCGTTGCCGCCATTATTGCGGATGGTGATGGCTCCCCCTGGCGTCGCCGTGCTGCTGGCCGTGCCGCCCAGGCTGAACCCCGGCTGAATGTTGGACAGCGCGCTCACCGCCCGCACGGCCAGGGCGGTGCCGACGACCAGCACCGCCGCGCTGACCGCCGCGACCATGAGAATGCGCGAAACTTGCTTGATCATCCCTGCCCCCGCGTCATTCCAACTACGCAGTTCACCGGTGTTACGCACGGTGCGCTGGCTGATGCGCCGTGTGCGTTGCCCTAAACCGATCCGCGCCAATAGCTGCCCTAGCCAACTGAGCACGGGAAACAGGACCGTCTCCCACACCAGTTCGCCTTTGCCGCGCAGCCACTCGCTCGTGCCCTGCCACCAGATTGGCTCGGCGGCGGCCATGGGTGCTGAGACGCGTGGATTCGTCCCTTCCTCGTTGGCGTCGATGACGCGGCGGCGTGGGGACGTCTGCGACGGGCCAGTGGACCCGGCGGCGCGGGTGGGGCGACTCCGTTTGTTGCTGCTCATTGGTCGATCTCCGGTCGGCTGGTGGCTGATTGCTCTCTCACTCATTTCAGCATAACATGAATGGCGGCAGAGTGCCACGCCCCCATGACTATGTGGCCCACGACGCGGCGGCGCGCATACGCACAGCAGGGGAGCCAGCATGACTTTCAGCAGATCGCCCAATGAGGAAGTCCTAGGGTGAGCG
>JBBQSR010000060.1:0-11959 GCA_038234855.1 Ktedonobacterales bacterium
CCGCTCCCCAAATTCCCCCAGAATCTGCTGGATGAAGCTGTCGAGCAGATTCACCTGACGCGCGATCTCGCGGTCGGGGAGTTGGTCGGCCTCTGGTGCGGGGCGTTGCGCGCCGTTCAGCGCGTCGCGGGCGATCGCGTCATCCAACCAACTCATCAGCGGTGGCTCCCTTGTCGCCTAACTCAGGCGGTGGCCGCCCCGACCCCCACGGGTACCGGGACGTTCATGCCGCCACCATAGAGCAGGGCGTCTTGCATATTTCTCAGATGCACGATGAACGAGGTGTTATCGAGATCGAGATGTTGATATTGTAAGGGTGTGTCGCGCGGCACCGCAACCCGCACCCGTGCCCCGGCGATGATGCCCAGCGGCACCAACCCCTCGGCGCGTGCCGTCGCGGCGTCATCGACGCTCGCATAGACCGCGTGGCCACCGATGCCATCGATCACGTCGCCGGAGGCGAGGTCGCGCTTGGCTACGGCCAGCGTCTCGGCCACCGGCGTGCCCTTGGGGGCGAGCGTCGCTTCATGATACAACACCGCTCGTGCCGCCGAGAGGGTCGTTTCCATATTGGCGAGGTGGTAGGGGCGATAGAGCGTCCAGTACGGACCCTGGCCCAGTTTCAAATATTTCAGATCCTTGATCACCTTGGGCTGGTCGGTCGTGATGATGACGAAGACCCCCGGCGCGACCGGCCCCGTGGCATAGTCAACGATGCCGCGCCCGCTGAGGATGCCACCATCAGCGCGCGGGCAAAAGACCGTGCTGAGCGCATCGACCGTGGTGAGGGGGCCATGCATGCCCCTTCTATCGATACGCATCCCCGTGGCATTCGCGACGGAGGTCATCTCGACCATCGTCTTGCTGCCATCGACAAAGGAGGCCAGCATCTTCGCGCCCATGTCTTTGCTGCGCGCTTCCTGCGCTACGGAGTCGGGCGTCGCGCTGTGGTCGAGCGGATTGTTCTTGCCCTTGCCGACGCAGACGACCTCGAAGCCCATCGCCACGGCGAAGTCGTACAGTTCCTTGATGGCCCCCGGCTCGTCGCCCGCCGAGGTGGTGTAGATCACCCCCGCCGCGTCGGCCATGCGCTTGAGCAGGTAGCCCACCGTGACATCGGTTTCGACATTCAGCATGACGATGTGCTTGCGCGCCAAGATAGCGTTGAAGGCGACCGCCGCACCGATGTTGGGCACCCCCGTCGCCTCGATGACGACGTCGACATTCGCGAGCTGGCACAGCGCCGTCGCGTCTTGCAGGGCCAGCCGCTTGCCCTCGGCGATCAGCCGATCCGCCGCGCCGCTGGCGACATCGGCGGGGGTGACATCGACGATCTCCCCGGCGGTGGGGCCACCCTCGGCCAGCCCCGCCCGCACGCGGTCGAGAAAGACATCGGCGGCGGCGACGACGCGTAGCCCCTGTGACATGCTCGTCTGCCCGATGAGGCCCGCGCCCATCTGCCCGACGCCGACCAAACCAATGCGGATCGGCTTGCCCGAGGCTTCGAGTTCCGCCAAACGTTCAGGAAGGCCCATAGGAAACACCTCTTTTACTCACTGCGGTGACGCTGTGCGCGTTGTTTTAGGCGGTCGCGATGCGGAGCGCCGCACCGACGGTCGGCACGAGCAATGGCGTCTCGCTCACCGATACCTCGCCGGGCAGTTCCGTTTCGGTCGCGCCGTTCGGTTTGATGACGATGTGACCGAGTTCTTGGAAATTGGCATTGGCCATGGGGCCGACGCCCGTCACCAGATAGCTGGCATTGCCAAGCGTGATGGTGTCACCAGCGGCGATGGGCGCGGTCGGTGGCGCGCCCTCATGCACGATGGCGACCTCGCGCAATTCGGATGGCGCTTGCGTGCCAAAGAGGATGAGCACTCCGGCGGCGAGCAGCTCGGGGACCATCGCCCCGACCTCGCGCACCACGCCTGAGTAAGTGACCTGAGCGGATGATGACATGCGACGGACCCTTTCTGGCGCGCGCAATGCACGGGGCCAGCGCGTGCACCGCGTTGCCCTTGCGTGCCATAGGTGATGGCGAGGGTGGCTACTCGATCACAGTCACGTTTTCAGCTTTGACATCCGAGACGAAAAGCTCTTCCTTAATGAACTGCATCAATGGGCCAGAGGGGGAACTCGGTTTCACATCGATGGTCAGGATCTTTTTCATGGGGTAGACGCCGATGCGTGCCGTGCCGCCACAGTCGATGACCACACAGGCGATCTGCTTTTCGGGCACCGCCGACCGGAAGCCGTCGAAGGGCACCGCCCCGGTGAGGTCCGCGATGCGCTGGGCGACGGGATGGATGCCCCCGCCCGTCACGCAATAGATGTATTTCTTTTCATCGGTCGGGCGAATCGTCAATGGCCCGCCCCAGCCCCCACGGCCTTTGACAATGCGTACTGCTTTGTATGGCATGTGGTTCGTTCCTTTCAGTGAAGCCCCGTGAAAGACGTTGCGAGGTGGTGTCGCGGGCGCGACACGCCAGGCTGGCCTGCCGCGCCCTGGTGACGCACTACTTGGAATACAGACCGAAGCTGGCGAGATACGCCAGGATCGTGGCCATGGGGCCGGTGATGAGGCGCGAGATCAAGACGGCGGGCACGCCGACCTCGGTGGTGCGGGGTTCGGCCTCGCCGAGCGCCAGCCCCACTGGGATGAAGTCACACCCGACCTGGGGATTGATGGCGAAGAGCGCGGGCAGCGCGAACTGCGGGTTGATGTTGCCGCGCCCGATCTCGACGCCGATGAGGGTACCGATGATCTGCGCGATGACCGCGCCAGGGCCGAGCAGCGGCGAGAGGAAGGGCAGCGCGCAGATGAGCGTCAGCCCCAGCAGCCCCGGCAGCGTCTCGGCCAGGGGCTTCAACCCCTGGGCGATCAGGTTGCCGATGCCCGTCGCCAAGATGACGCCGATGATGAAGCTGATGAACGCCATGAATGGCAGGACGTTGCGGATGACTTGATCGATGGTGTCGCGGCCCGACTGGTAGAGGATGCCGACGACGTTACCCGTGCCGCGCCCAATCGCCTGCAACGGCGAGATGATGATCTGAAAGGGGCTGCGGCGCACCTTGGGTTGGGTTGCAACGGTCATCTTCGTTATTCCTCCATCGCGCCGGTAGCGGCAACAGCGTTATGATCAACGGAAACGAGATCGGGATTGACGACACCTTCTTCCGCGACATCCTTGGGCCACATGACACGCGTGATGGCCTCGGTGATCAACCCGCGCAGGAAGATGACGACCAGGCCCACGACCAGGTAGCGCACCGCCAGGTCGCCCAGCGGCAGCTTCAGCGTGGTGATGCCCGCCGCGATACCCGCATAGACGAAGATTTCGCCGGGGTTGGCATGCGGGAAAAGGCCGAGGATGGGGTGCACGAACGACACCGCCGAATCGTAGAAGGCGGGCTTCTGCTTTTCGGGCAAGAACCGCCCCATCGTGTAGGCCATCGGGTTCGTCAAGAAAAAGACGGCGAGGAACGGCAGCACCAGGTAACGCAACACGACATTGCGCGTGCTGGCCTGGGCGACGCGGTCGATGCGCTCGGGACCGATGAGGCGCACCAGGGCGTTGACCGCCGTCAGCAGGACGATCAAGAGGGGAACGATGCCGGTGACTAAGCCGACGAAAGTAGTGCCACCACGCTGGAAGACGCCGATGAAGTTCGTGGCGAATTCCGCTGCGCCAGAGGTGATCTGATTGACGATGTCCATAGGTTTGCCGTACCTCCTGCCGGGGGGCACGCGCGGCGTCGGTCTGACGCGGCGGGCCACAGCCGGATCACTGTACTGTGGGATGAGCTCCTCATCACTGAGGGGGCGATGTACGTGGGGGCGTTACCCCGTACACCAGGGCGGGTACGCTTTAGCCGCTCGGTCACGCGCGGGGGGGATCGCGTGGCCGCAGCCAGGCGGCGGCGATGTGTCGCAGGGTCATGGGTCTGACCTCCCATTTCTCAGCGTGCAGATGGCGCGGGCGTGGTGCGCCGGGGCAGCGTGTTGGTGGGGCGGGGCGGCGAGACGCGCGCCCGCACGGTGGTCGCCGCGCGCGGGGCGACGGCGGGCGCATCGGGCGCGGGGGGATTCAGCGCAGCATCCAGCGTCTTTGCCGCCGACTGAAAGGCGGCTAGGGTGCGCTTGGAAAGCGCGGCCATCTGGAAGTCGTCGCTGGCGAGGCGAGCCAGGGGCAGCCCCACCAGCGCGGGCACCGGACGGAAGCCCGCGAAGACGGTCATCCCCGAGAGACGTTCGGCGTGGGTGATGATCTGCGTCTCTGGGTCCACCACCACGGCCCCATAGATGCGCCCTTTGTACCGGCTGCCAGCCATGCCTGTGGCGCATTTGCCCAGATGGCGCAGCACGCGCAGCCGCTTATAATAGCGTTGAATCTGGAGGGCCGCGAGGCTGATCTGGAACATCCACGCGACGAGCAAGGCCAGGACGAAAATGACGGCGGAATTCATGACGCCACCCCTTTGTGGTGTTTTGTGAGAATGCGCTGCCCAGGGTGGCCACGCATGGCGCAAACACCCAAGATGAAGATGCTTTTGATTGCGAGCTTCCGTGCGGTACCGTCAGGACGACGCCGAGAGCAACCCGTACAGTTCAGTGGCGATGGCGAGCGGCTTGAGCACGAGATTGTGGGGCAGATGCCGGACGTAGGTCACGGGGTGCGCCCGCACACTGCGCACGTTACGGCGGATCAAGACGATGGCCCGCGCGGGCATATCGTGGACGAATTGGCGGCGCAGATCGGCGGTGTCATGGGTGACGACGTGGCGACAGGCGACACACGTCACCGACTTGATGTAATAGCCGATGTAGGACACGAGGTGTGGCGTCTCCGCCCCACACACCGAGCACGCTAGATTCGTACAAAGCACTTGATTCGCCATGGCTGCACCTCTTCATTCGCCGACAACTGTGTCGAGGAACTCCCTGTGATGGGGTGCAAACAGCGCACCGGTCGATCTTCGCGGGGCAAGCTGCGCGACGCTACGGGTTGTGCCCGTGGTGACGGGCAATGAACTCCGCACGGATCAGATCCTCGGGGGTCGTGATCTTGAAATTATGCGGCGACCCCGGCACGACGCGCACCTGGTGCCCCGCGCGCTCATAGGTCGCTGCCGTGTCGGTGCCCTCGAAACCATCAGCGTGGGCACGATCATAGGCGGCGAGCAAGGGTTGCGCGGCGAAGGCTTGCGGGGTCTGGGCACGCCACAGCGCGCCCGTGGCATACACCGTGTCGATGGTGCCTGCCGCGCTGCCGACGACGACTTCATCATCGGCGACCTGGGTCGCTAGCAGTGCGCCCCCCTGGGTCTGCGCGCCACGCACCAGTTGCTTCACCTCTTGGTTGCTCAGGAATGGTCGCGCGCCGTCATGGATCAAGATGACGGCGATCTCGCCCGCCACGATGCGCGGTCGCAATGCGTCCAATGCCCGCGCCTCGGACTGATGGCGCGACTGGCCCCCCGCCACGACCGCCGTCACCTTGCGCACACCGAAGCGTTCCACGATCTCACGTTCGCAATAGGCGACCTCGGCGCGATGCGTCACCAGCACGATCTCATCGATCTCGCGCGCTTGCTCAAAGGTCGCCAGGGCGTAGAGCACCAGCGGTTTCCCCGCCAGCGGCAAAAAGACCTTGTTTTGCACGGCCCCCATCCGCGTCCCTTGCCCCGCGCACAGGACGACGGCAATGGTGCGTTGACGCTTGGTACGCGCCTGACGTTGGCTCATGCGGCGATCCTTTCGGGTGCCTTTCACGTTCACGATTGTGCGTCCATGAAATTGTGTGCAATCATAACATGGTTTCGCGGCTTTGTCAACCCCTATGGTCGAGTCGGCGGGAAAATCGTGGACAAAGCATGGGCAACGCCCCCCTCGTCGTGCGTCGTGGTGTGCCAGTCGGCTTTTGCGCGCAGCGCGGGGATGGCGTTACCCATGGCGACGCCCAGCCCCGCGCTCTCGATCATGGTGATGTCGTTTTCGCCATCGCCGATCGCCACCACCTCCGCCGCTGGGATGTCGAGCAGCGCCATCACGCGCCGCAGGGCGCTGCCCTTGTCGACCGCCAGGTTGAGAAATTCGAGAAAATCGACCGTGGTGCGGATGGTCTGCACCTTCCCCGCCAGTTGCGGCGCGACCGTCGCGCGCAGGGCATCCAGCGCGGCGTCCTCCCCCGCGATCAGCAGCTTCACCGGGGGGGGCAGCGTGTCGTCCAGCCGGGCGACATGGCGCAGCGGCGGTTCGTGGTAACGGGCGAGCACGGTGTCGAGCCACCCCGGCGCGGCGGTGGTGTAGATGGCATCCGTGGTGTACCAGGCGATCGCGGTGTCGGGGGCGTGCGTCGCCAGCGCGTCCAGCGCCAGGGCCAGCGTCGCCGGGGTGAGCGGCTCGTGCGCCAGCAACGCGCCATCGGGCGAGTTGACGATGGCCGCGCCGTTGCACGTGATCTGTGGCCCGACCAAGCCTAGCTCACGGATGTGCGCCCGAGCCGACACAAAGAGCTTGCCCGTCGCCACGCAGATGTGCACGCCCTGCGCCTGCACCCGCTGCACCGCCGCCACCGTGGCGGGGCGCAACTGATGTTCGCTGTCGAGCAACGTCCCGTCGATGTCGAGCGCGACCAACCGATACATGCGTCATTCCTCCTGGGGTTGCTCGCGTCGCACGCTAGAGCTTCGCCGAATCGCTACGATAGCATCACGGCATAACGGCTGTCAAGTGGCAGCGCGATTTTGGAGGCCGGAGCAGCGCGTGGCGGCGAGCGGTGGAGCGTCAGATATTCCGTAGCGCGCGACCTACACCTGCTACATTCATCCGCCCGCCGTCCTCATCCTGCCACCCGACCGCACAAACGCTTGACAGGGTCAGAGAGCCATGTTATACTGCACATATGTTCATTGCCCTCACAATGTTGAAGAGGGCGTCAACGGTATGACATATCTCTCCGCTCAGGAGGCCAGACATCACTATGACAAGTGATCTGCGCGATGCGGACCTGCCCGATCTCCTCCGTACCATGTGGCGCATCCGCGCCTTCGAGGAAAAGGTCGACGAACTCTTCATGCAAGGGTTGATCCACGGGACGACCCACCTCTCCCTCGGCGAAGAGGCCGTGCCCACGGGCGCGCTCGCGGCCCTGCGCCCCGACGACTTCATCACCAGCACCCATCGCGGCCACGGCCATTGCATCGCCAAGGGGGCCGACCTCGACCGCATGATGGCCGAACTGCTGGGCCGCGAGACGGGCTATTGCCGTGGCCGTGGCGGCTCGATGCACATCGCGGATGTCGACTCGGGCAACATCGGCGCGAATGGCATCGTCGGCGGCGGCATCCCCATCGCCAGCGGCGTGGGCCTCAGCATCCGCATGCGCCAAGCCAGCCAGGTTTGCCTGTGCTTCTTTGGCGATGGCGCTTCGAATGAAGGCACCTTTCACGAAGCGATCAACCTCGCCGCCATCTGGGATCTGCCCGTCATCTTCCTCTGCGAAAACAATCAGTATGGCATGTCGATGTCGGCGCAACGGTCGATGCGCGTGCCCTCGGTGGCCGACCGCGCGGCGGGGTATGGCATCCCTGGCGCGACGGTGGACGGCAACGATGTCTTCGCGGTGCATGCCGCCGTGCGCGACGCCGCCGGACGTGCCCGCGCGGGGCAAGGGCCGACCCTCATCGACGCGAAGACCTATCGCTATAAGGGCCACTCAAAAAGCGACCAAAACCGCTACCGCACCCGCGCTGAGATCGAAGATTGGCGCACCCGCGACCCCATCGCGCGGATGATCGCCACCATCCTCGACCGCCAAATCGCCACGGAGGTCGCGACCGAGCAGCTCCGCCAGGGGGCCTATGACGACATCGAGGCGGCCTATCGCTACGCGCTCGCCAGCCCCGAACCCGACCCCGCCGATCTGCTGGAAGGAGTGTACGCCTAATGGCTATCGTCCCTCAAGAACTACCGGCAGTCAGCGCGACGGCGACGACCGAGATGACCTATGCCGAGGCCGTGCGCGACGCCCTGACGCTAGAGATGCGCCGCGACCCCGCCGTCTTTATGCTGGGCGAGGACATCGGCATCTATGGCGGCGCGTTCGCCGTGACGCGCGGCATGTATGAGGAATTCGGTGCCGAGCGCGTGCGCGACACCCCCATCGCCGAGGCGGCCATAGCGGGCGCGGCCATCGGCGCGGCGCTCACCGGCATGCGCCCGGTGGCCGAGATTCAGTTCAGCGATTTCATGTCGCTGACGATGGATCAACTGGTGAACCAGGGCGCGAAGATCCGCTTCATGTTCGGCGGCAAGGCTACGGTGCCGATGGTCATCCGCGCGCCACTCGGCTCGGGCACCGGAGCCGCCGCGCAGCATTCGCAGAGCCTGGAAGCCTGGCTAGCCCACGTCCCCGGCCTCAAGGTCGTGATGCCCGCGACCCCCGCCGACGCGAAGGGTCTGCTGATCGCCTCGATCCGTGACGACAACCCCGTCGTCTTCCTCGAACACAAACTGCTCTATCGCCAAAAGGGTCCGGTGCCGACGGGCGACTATGTCATCCCGCTGGGCCAGAGCCACGTCAAGCGCGCGGGCACCGACGCGACGGTGGTGGCACTGTCGATTATGGTGCCGCGCGCGTTGGCCGCCGCCGAACGGCTGGCGCAAGAGGGCATCGAGGTCGAGGTGATCGATCCGCGCTCGCTGCGCCCCTTCGATGAAGCACCCATCATCGCATCCGTGCAGAAAACGGGGAAGCTGCTGATCGTCCATGAGGCGGTCATGATGGGTGGCTTTGGCGGCGAGATCGCCGCGCGGGTCAGCGGCAGCGAGGCGTTTCATTCCCTCACCGCGCCCATCGTGCGGCTGGCGGGTGCCGAGGTGCCCATCCCATTTAACCCCATCCTTGAACGCGCCGCCGTCCCCCAAGAGGATGATATCGTCGCCGCCCTACGCCACCTCGTGCGTGACGCCCACCAGCCCCGCGTGCACCCCGCGCCCCAAGCCGCCACCAATCACCAGCCACCGACGGAAACGCAGCCCTCACCAGCCACCGACCAGCAGCCATCGGCGATGACGGAATCCGCGCAGACAGCGCCGCCCGCCGCCGCGCCGCAGATCGCGGAACCACAAACCACCACGCGCACAGTGATGATGCCCAAGCTGGGCATGACCATGACCGAAGGCATCATCGTCACGTGGTCGGTGGCCGTGGGCGATGTCGTCGTCAAGGATACCCTGCTTGGCGAGGTCGAAACCGACAAGGTGACGCTAGAGATCGAATCGCCCGCCGCCGGACGTGTGGTGCAGATTTTGGCGAATCCAGGTGATGCCATCGCGGTAGGCGCGCCAATTCTGGTGCTGGCTACTGAGGGCGAGCCAGTGGCAACCGGTCAGACCACACCACCAGCGCCCGCCTCCACACCGTCCGCGCCCGTCGCCACGGCTTCCGACGCGCAGAGCAATGGGAATGGCAACGGCCACCAACCGGAGCCGTCAGGGACGCCCCTGGCACGGCGCATCGCCGCCCAGCACGGCATCTCGTTGGCGGAGGTCGCGCCGCCAGGGGGTGCGGTACGCGCGCCCGATGTGCTGGCCTACATCGCCACGCGCGACACGGGCACGCCCCATGCCGCGCCAGAGGCCACCCCCGCGCCAGCACCGAATGGGGCGACGGCACCGAACGTTGACACCACCGACAAATTGAGCGACCTCAGTTCCATGCGGCGAGTCATAGCGGAGCGCACGACGCAGAGTTTCACCACCACCCCGCACATCTATCTGGATACGGAGGTGGATATGTGGCGGGTCGAGGCATGGCACGCGGCGACCGCCGACGCGCCCTCGGTGACGGCGGTGATGATCCGCGCCGTGGCGCTGGCGCTTCGTGCCCACCCCGAGGTCAACGCGGGGTATGTCGCGGCGAGCGGGGGCAAGGCCGCGCAGATCCGCCAATTCGGTGAGGTCAACATCGGGGTCGCGGTGGCGCTGCCCGACGGCCTGATCGTCCCCGTGCTGCGGCGGGCCGACACACGCTCGGTGCGCGACATGGGCCGCGAACTGGCGCGGCTGGCGAGCGCCGCGCGGGCTGGGCGCCTGGGGCCAGACGACGTGACAGGGGGCAGCTTCAGCGTGTCGAATCTGGGCATGCTCGGCATCGACACCTTTCACGCCGTCATCAATGCGCCCCAGGCGGCGATCCTCGCGGTCGGGCGCGTCACCCGTCGCCCCGTCACCATCGCCGATGGCGCGGGCGGCGAAACCATCGGCATTCGCCCGCTTCTGAAGCTGTCGCTTTCCGCCGACCACCGGGTGATCGATGGGGCGATGGGGGCGCGGTTCCTCGCCACCCTGCGCGGCTTGCTCGAAGATCCTCAATCGGTCGTCGCTGACCCTGGCACCGATGCCACGCACAAAGGAGTACCCTCATGACCACCGCACAGTTGACCCTGCATCACGAGGCGGGGTTGCACGCTCGCCCAGCGGCGCTTTTCGTCAAGCTGGCCGCATCGTTCGCCTCAGCCATCACCGTCGCGACGGAGGCGAAATCGGCCAATGCCAAAAGCATCGTGAACGTCCTAGTGCTGGGGGCCAAGCAGGGGACGACGATCACCATCACCGCCGAGGGGGCCGACGAGGCTGTCGCCGTGCAAGCCCTGGTCGCCCTGGTCGAGCGCAACTTTACCGAGGCGTAGCCAGCGGCACATCGCTCTCGGCGGGGGCCGCGACGCGGGTGGCGTTGTCGAGCGCCAGCACGGCCTTTGCGCATTCCTCATCGGTGATGGCCACGGTCAGCAGCTTCGCCCGCAGCGCGCCCAGCAGCGCCTCGGCCTTCGACGCGCCACCCGCGACGCCGATCGCGTGGGGGATGCGCCGCATCATCGCAGGCTCGGCGGCGATGATGCGGTCGTGCAGGTCTAGCGCGCTGATGTTCCCGTGGATGTCGAAGTAGCGCCCGCAGACATCGCCCACCGCCCCCTGCTCGCGGATGGAGGTCAGTTCGGTTTCACTCAGATAGCCCGCGCGGAAAAGCCCCGACGACGAGGCACGCACCGCCCCGACGCCCACTAGCGCCACATCCATGCGGGCCATCATCTCGAACGATTTACGCATGTTGCGCTCTTGCAGCAGGGCATCGCGCACCATGGCGCTCTTGACCAATAAGGGGGAATGCAGATAATAGCAGTGCGCGCCATACGCCGCCGCCATGCGTCGGGCGATCTCGGGGCCGTCGACATCCGGCGAATTCGCGCTGATCGACCCCATCAGTTGCACGACGTCCAGGCCCAGCCGCCGTTCGGGGCGCAGCGAATCGACCACTTGCAAAATGGAGGTGCCCCATGAGATGCCGACGGTCATGCCGTCCTCGAGGATGCGCTCCAGGTAGCGGGCACAGAGCATGCCGAGCTTGGGCAGCGGATTCTCGCCAGGGTTGCGCAAGATCAGCACATGCGCGTCGCGCAAGCCGAAGCGTTGGACGAACTCGTGTTGCAACTCCGTCGAGGTCTGCAACGGATGGCGGATCTGGATCTGCACCAAGCCTAGGTCGCGCGAGCGCGTCAACAGCCGCGACACACCGGAGCGCGAGACGCCGATCTGTTTGGCGATCTCTTCTTGGGTGAGATTTTGCTCATAGTACATGCTCGCGACATCGGCGAGCAAGATCTCTTCTTCGGTATCTGCCATAGAGGTTCTGAACCCTTCACATTTGTGCAGTGCGTGCAACCTTATTCTAGCTTGGGATGCCGCGAGTGTCAAGGTGACGACAGCGAATGACGCCATCTGCCACCTTCCTGAGCAATCGTGTCACCATCGCACGAATGTGAGCGATCCTGCGTCGTCGCAGGAGGGAGGATCTGCCCATGCGCATTCAGGGGATTCCCGCGTCGCCCGGCATCGCCGTCGGGCCGCTCTTGTTGTATGTGCCCGATCACGCGCCGATTCGCCGCGAACCGT
>JBBQSR010000061.1:0-11775 GCA_038234855.1 Ktedonobacterales bacterium
AGCCACGCATGCCGACGCGGCTGTTGCTGTGCGGCGGCATCGTCGCACTGGCGCTGGTGGTGGTCGCCATCAGTCTGCGGCTGGGCGTCAACCCCATTCGCGCGCTGGTGGCTCCGTCCGGCGGAGAATTGGCGGCGAGCATGACGGCGGGGGGCGCGGCGGTGACGACGGTGGCGGCGGGCACGACCTTTACCCTGCACTACGCCGTCTCGGTGGCGTCGGCATCGGCGCTGGTGACGCTCAGCATCACCCCAGCGGATGCCCCCACGCGCAGCCTGACCGAACGCTGGCCGCGCGGCACCACCCAGCGCAGCCAAAGCCTCGTCGCGATGACGCCGGGGAACTGGCACATCAGCATCGCGCGTGATGGCGTCACCCTGAGCCAGATCGACCTGACGATCCTTCCCGCGCCGACGGCGATGACCAATCATTCACCAACCTCAGCCACAGGAAGCGCGGTGCTGGCGTCGCACGCTGCCCGCGTGTATCTCACCTGCATAGGATGAGCCACCTGACGATTTGTTCAGGAACGGCGGGGCGCTGGTCAGGCGATCATCAGCATGTCATGGCATACTAGTGACAGGTACAGTGACATGGTGGTTGTGTGGTGGTGGACGTGATCCCCGGTGAACAGACGTGGGGTGGCATGGGTCGTCGCTGAAGCCAAAGGGGCCGCGCTCGATGAGCGCGGCCCTCCCTTTGTGTTGTCAATCGCGGTGCGCTAGGTGCCGGTGCGCACCGCGACCGTGACGGCGGGGGCCATGCGGTTGCGGCGCAGACGCGATGGCAAGATGTTGATCTCTTCGCGATATTTCGCCACGGTGCGGCGCGCGACATCCATCCCGCGTTGCTTCAGCAGGACGGTCAGTTGCTCGTCGCTGTAGGGATGGTGCGGGTCTTCATCCTCGACGAGGTGCTGGATGGCTTCTTTCACCTGGAGCGATTCGTTGAAGAAGTCATCGAAGGGGACGGTCTTACCGTTGGGCAAGAGGACGAATTTACCATCCGTCGCGCGACTGACGGTGGACTCGTGCAGCTTGATCTTGTCGCCGACATCTTTGCGCGTGAGGGCGACGAGGCCCGAGGGACCGCGATCCAGGTAGTCGCGTTGCATCTCGATCAAGGCATCGGCGACGCGCTGCATGGTGTGCCAGCGTTGGTTGAGCGCGGCCAGCAGATTTTTCGCGTCCTCAAAGCTGCGGTTGACGTGGGCCTTTTCACCTTTGGTGGCGTCGGCCTCGCCGCGCTTGAACATCTTATGTACCTGCTGATAGGTCGATGAGACGCGCAGATCCCAGCGCCGTTGCTCCACGATGTCGGCCTCATAGCCATTGGCGGTGCGGCGCAACACCACATCGGGCCGGATGGGCGGCGCACCCGTGGCCATGCCACTGAGGTCCGGGTCGAAGCCATGCGCGGGGAAGGGATGCAGCTTTTGGCTGATGAAGTTGAGTTCAATCTCGATCAGGCGCGGGGCGATGCCGATCTCGCGCGCGATCTCGCGGAAGTGCTTGGCGGCGAGGTCGTCGAAGTAGTCGCGGATCAGTTGCTCGGCCAGGGGGCGCGGCTTGCCCTCTTCGCGCAGGCGTTCCAGTTGCAGCAACAACGACTCCGCGATGCTGCGGGCACCGATGCCTGGGGGGTCCATCGCTTGCAGCGCGTCCAGCACGCGCTCGACCCGGATGTCGTCGACGCCCAGCGCGGCGGTCGCGTCCTCGATGATGTCCTTGGGCAGCAGGCCATGGGAATTGAGGCTGCCGACCAGATATTCGGCGATCTCGGCATCTTCGTCGCGGATGGTCGCGCGCAGCGACGACAGCAGCCCCGCGCCGTATTCCGCGCGCCCGCTGACGCGCACCATCGGGTCGTCGTCACCTTCGTCAAAGGACCCCGCGCTGCTGACGGAGTGCAGCGAATTGTCCCAGTCGTCGCGGCCCTCGGGGGCCATGTCGATATCTGCTGTCTGGCGCGTGCCCGACATGCAGTCGCACCGCTCGCCACGGTTGCTATTTAAGGGATAATGGCAGATGGGGCAGAGTTCATATTCTTCGCCTTCGAGGGCGGGGTTTTCGTGGAGGACGCTGGCCAAGTAGGTCTGCAATTCCTGCGCGGGAAACTGCAAGACACGCACCGCCTGAATTTGATTAATGGATAAACGCTGGGCGTGTTTAACAAGCATGTCACCCGAGAGGTTGAACGACTGATCCATGAAAGGCTCCTCCGAGAATTGGTACCGCCGCAAAACAACAGAGGGGACGACGGCTCATCTGCCTTATTTATGAATGCATAAGTCGTGCCAAGAACAGATAAAACTCCCACCGGATCTAGGAAATATTACCCAAGAATAGGGGAATTGGTCCCGATAACCAGCGATTTGGCGAATTTTATGCGATAAATGCAGAGCTTTCTTTGCTCCCTTCCTTGCCTCGTTGCCGCTGCACATATCGATAGTGCCATCTGCTCGACCGATCATTTACGCTTTTACACGGGAAATATTTGACATAATACGAGAATGATCGTCTATTTGATCGCATAAGGAGGTGCATTCCCTATGGGACAGCCAACCCTCACACCAGAGGAGCGTTTCGCCGCGCTCAGTGCCGCTTTTTTGGGCAACCCCCTCGTGACATTCCCGACCATCGGCAAGCGTTTTGGGGCCTCCGCGCTGAAGGTGCACGGCAAGATCTTCGCCATGCTCGATAGTCAGCAGCGGCTGGTGGTGAAGCTCCCACGGGCGCGGGTGCAGGACCTCATCGCGCGGGGCAAGGGGGCACCCTATGACCCGCGCCACGATAGCCGCATCATGAAAGAATGGGTGGTCATCACCACCCTCGCGGCGGAGGACTGGCACGCCTACGCCCAGGAAGCCCTGGATTTCGTCGCGCAACGCTGAAGGCGCGGCACGCCCGTCGCCCGCCACGACGGCGTCATTGAGGAAGCGTCGCGCATTCCGCGATGCGGCGCAGCAGGAACGCGCGCTCGGCACCATTGGGGCAGCAGTCCAGGGCGGCGGCATAGGCGGCACAGGCGTCGTCGCCGCGCCCAAGCTGGCGCAGCAGGTCGGCGCGGGCCGCGTGGTACAGATGATAGGTGGGCAACGCCGCCGCCAGCTCGGGGGCGTCGAGCCGTGCCAGCCCCACCAGGGGGCCATCCGCCATCGCCAGTGCGACGGCATGGTTCAGCGCAACCACGGGCGAGGGGGTCATCCGCGCGAGCACGCCATAGAGCGCGGCGATCTGCGGCCAATCGGTCGCGGCGGGGGAGGGCGACTGGGCATGCAGCGCGGCGATGGCGGCCTGCACTTGATAGGGGCCAGGTCGCCCCAGACGCAGGGCGCGTTCGATGAGCGCGCTGCCCTCGGCGATGGCGGCGTGGTCCCATTGGCGGCGGTCTTGGTCCCCCAGCACCAGCAAGGTGCCATCAGCGGCGACGCGCGCCGCCCGACGGGAATCTTGCAGCAGGCACAGCGCCAGCAACCCGAGCGCCTCGGCATCGGGGGTGAACTGACTGGTCAGCCAGCCGCACAGGCAGCGCGTCAGCCGAATCGCCTCGGCGCACAGGTCGGGGCGCACCAAGGCATCACCCGCTGTCGCGGTGTAGCCCGCGTTGAAGATGAGGTAGAGCACTGCCAGCAGCGCGGGGATGCGCTCGGGCAGGGCCGCGAGCGTGGGGACGCGATAGGGAATGCCCGCGTCACGGATCTTGCGCTTGGCACGTGTCAGGCGCTGGGCCATCGTCGGCACGGTGGTGAGGAAGGCGTGGGCGATCTCGGGGGTCGTGAGGCCGCCGAGGGTATGCAGCGTCAGCGCCACGCGCGCCTCGAACGGCAACGCGGGATGGCAACAGGTAAAGAGCAGTTTGAGCCGCTCATCTGGGTAGGCATCATCCGGCGTGGCGGCGTACAGCCGCGCGGTGTCCTCGGGCTGGGCGAGCAGTTCGTGATATTTGCGGGCCAGGGTCTGTTCGCGGCGCAGACGGTCCAGCGCCCGGCGGCGAGCGGTGGTGGTGAGCCACCCGCCCGCGTTCGCCGGGACGCCGTCGTGGGGCCAATGCTCTAGCGCGACGACGATGGCATCGTGCAGGGCATCTTCGGCCAAGTCAAAGTCGCCCAGCCAGCCAATGAGCGATGCCAGCACTTGCCCCGTCTCGCGCCGAAAGATTTCCGCGTAACGGTCGTCGGTCATGGTCTCCTTCAGTGCCCTCCTACTCCCATTCCACGATGGGTCGAATCTCGATGGCGCCAGATTTCGCGCCAGGAATCTGAGCGGCGGTGGCGATAGCTTCGTCCAAGTTGGCGCAGTTCACGACGTAATATCCTCCGAGTTGCTCCTTGGTTTCAGCGAAAGGACCGTCGGAAATGAGCATCTCGCCGTTGCGCATGCGCACGGTGGTCGCGGAGGTGGTAGGCAACAGCGCCTCGCCACCCATAATCTGTGCTTTGTTGTTATGACTAAAGGCATCGTAGGCTTCCATGACCGCAGCTTTTTGCTCAGGGGTCGCGCCGACCTCTTGGGCTTCGTTGTCATAGATCATCAGCAGGTAACGCACGGGCGTGTTCTCCTTCACAGAGCAGTATTTGGGACGCAGTCGCCTCCGTCCATGATACCAACGAACAAGAAATGCCCAGATCGACAGCAAAGGTTCTCTATTTTGGAATGATTTGAACACGATAGATGATGGTACGTTTTGGTTAGCTCAGGCTAATACCGTTGGATCAAGCATCCTCTCCCATGAGTACGCGTAGCACCAGTTCCATGTCTACAAGAAGCATCCGCTGGATACGCCGATCATAGGGGTCAGGCTCAATGCGAATACGCCCTTTTGCTTCCAAGTCATTCATGACGTTCTCAATGACGCGCCGCCCCTTGCCAGTTTTGCTTTGTAATTCTGCAATTGCCCTAGTCTTAGCGACGTAATTAGGGGAGGACATGACCAGACACCTCTTAGACGTGAAGTAGCGTTTGGGCTGTTTGTGCGGTCTTATGATAGCGCATCCGTTGTCGTGATCTCTTGACGGTCAACGTCCCGCTTTGCCTACTATGATGGTATGCTTTGGCTGGATCAAGCTGATTCCTCCCCCAATAGCGAACTACGCAGCTTGGCTATATCCTCTTCGGTGAGTCGCAGCTTGCGTGCATCAGCAGGGTCGGCTTCGACTTGTATTACACCTCTGGCAATAAGCGCGTCCAGACGCTTTTCTATGACCCAGCGGCCCATGCCAAGCTCAACTTGTAGGCGCATAATAGCGTTGGTTTTGGTTATGTACTTTCCAGACATGCGGACATACCTCTTCTGCGTTGTTGTGGTGCTCACATTATACCATGACGTATGCATTAGCGCGAATTAGCATTAATATACTTGTACCTTGACAGCACGGCTTCTGGCATGCATACTATGCGTAGGGGGTGTGGCAGAAGTTGTCCGAGTTGTGGTGACGAGTTCCGTCATGCCCGCTTTTTATAGAAGGAGCGTTCAATGTTAGCGAACAGTAGCGACCAGCCGACACAGCGCATGCCCAGCGGAGCGATGGGGGGAGAAATGACCCTTGCGAACCCCACCTTGACCTGGCAGGAAATGAGCTACGATGAAAAAGCCCGTTTTCTCCTCGTTGCCCTGCGCACCACCGCCAAGAAACCGTTGCCCGACCCGCAGTGGCAGAGTTTGGTGACGCGGGGGCTTGCCACCATCGTGGAGGGTTCCCTCATGCTCAGCCCGGTTGGGGGCTTCCTCTTACAATCCGTTGTCGAAACCGAGCTTGCCTGGCTGGCGGAGTGGGTGTAGGATGTCTATGAAAGGAGCGACGATGAACGTTGAGAACGCCCTAGCGGCGAACATCCAAGAAGTGCGCGGCAGCTTGGTAGCTTTCCAAGAAGAAACCCGCGAGAGCTTCTGCCAAGTAGCCGACCACTTCACCAAGGTAGATGCCCGCCTCGATAGTTTGCAGGAAGGGGTGGCCACCCTGCACGCCGAACTGGCCCGCGTCGAAAACAACATGGTGAACGGGTTCACCGCCCTTTTCCAGCACTTCGGTGTCGCCCTTCCTGATGGCTTTTTTCAATAAGGCTGCCATACAAAAAGCCCCCTACCATCTTTGGTGGGGGGTTTCGTTATCTTACCGCTGCCATTCGAAAACGGCTCGACCTCGGCGCATCGCCCCCACCGCAGGTCGCTCCTCGTGGACAGGCTCGACAAGCGTTATACGGCGCAATGGACAGTAATGGTCTGCGAGTTAGCTGCCCCTTGCGCATTGACGTAAATGTGGCCACTCGTCGCCCCTAATGTGACCGTCACCGACTCGCTTTGCCCCGAGGATAATGACCCAGAAGATGGATTAATCTGGTACAGGGCATTATCTGTCGTCAAACGAAAGTTAAGCAAACCACCCCCGCTATTCGATATATCAAAGGTAATGGATGAGCCAAGGCACACCAGTGGTGAGAAGGTCGTTTTCGAGACGGTGATACTTGGTTGACCTCCCCCTGGTATGGGTGTCGCGGTGGGGCGGGCACCAGGCGTCGTGCTGGGCGTGGGGGTCCCCTGGCCAGGCGCGGGCGTGCTGCCGGGCACCGGGGTAGCGTGTCCACTGCCGCCGGGGATGGGAGTCGACCCGGCACCGGGGGTGGTCCCCGTGCCACCAGGCGTCACTGCGAGGGTGGGGGTCGGGGTATGACTAACCGCCATGGGCGGCGTGCCATTGTCCGTCGTGCGCCACCAGATCAAGAAGAAGATGAGGAGTGCCGCGAGGATGGCCCCAAAGATGAGCGCCAAGCGGCCACGACGCGGCTGCTTAGGGGGCGGCTGCCCGATGGTCGCGTCGGGATCGGTGAGTCGGTTTCCCAGCGAGCTATTCGGGCCTGGCACCGGCACGGTCCCGAAGGGCGCACCGCTGTTATGCTGATAGTTCGCCGCCACGTTCCCGGCCTCTGCCGCCGAAACGGTGTCGGTGATGGCAGCGCCACACGAGAGACAATGGCCCACCTCGATGGCACCTTTGTAGAGGGGAACGCCACAATTGCCACAATAGCGCATAGGTTATACCTCGATTCGCTACACGAACGTCCTTTTCTTCACAGAAATCACCGCAAGAAAGTCACCAATCCCTCGGCATCTCGCTCGCTATTTCCGCGAGAAGGCCATCACGAAAAAATGGTTGATTTCTGTGCCCGCATGCTCTCACTAGACGCACACAGGCGAGCCGATCAGGAGCGATCGACTCGCCTGTGTGTGTCTATCTGCCGCGTCTAGTTGGTGAAGATGCGGAAGATGTTGCGACGGCCCGACTCGTTGCCGGGGTCGGTCTGCGCGGGGGCACCAGGCGCGCCAGCGGGGCTGCTGGTGTTGACGCCGGGGTACGACGTCTCGCCCCAGCGCGGGGCCACGCTGGGCACCGGCTGGGTGGGGCGCTCTTCGCCCTGCGGTGTGGCGGGGCCACCAGCCTGGGGGGCGGCGGGGGCGGCGTTTTGCGGCGTGCCACGACCCACCAGCCAGTCAGGGGCGCGCCCGCCCTGCGGCGGAGCCGAGGAGGGTGCCGCTGCGGGCGCACTGGCCACAGCGGCACCCGCACCCGACGGCGCGCCAGAGGAACCGCGCGCGGGCGTGGTCGCCAGCCGCTCGTGGTCGATCCAGTCATACGCGCCACTGAGGGCGTGCTCGCACCACGTCGAGTAATCTTTTGGCGACAGGCCGGTCGTCTCGAAGTGGTCCAGGCGGCGCATCGTCAGCATCAGCCACTCTTCGCCCTGGTCCACCATGCGGTCCAGCAGGTCCACATTGGCGACGCCGTCGCGCTGCAAGCGTTCGATGGCGTTCAGTTCGGCGGGCGACGGGCGGAACGAGGCCTCGTGGGCATCGTTTTCGCGCAGTTCGGCGCGCAGCCCAGCGATGGTTTCATCCAGCTCGCGGGTGACGCGCTCGACGTACCAGGCCATGTAGCTATCAGATACCTGCTGCATGGCGTCCAGCGGGATCTGCGAGTAGAGTTGTGTGATCTTGGTGGGATCGGTGCTCATCGTTCGTTCCTCATCACGGCGTGGAAATGGCGGCGGGTGGCCCGTCAAGATTGGGAGCGGTAGCGTTGCCACCACTCACCAGTGGTCGCCCCCTCGGGGGCGGGCGCTTCGGGTGCTGGCGCAGCCGGGGCCGCTGGTGCGGCGGGCGGGGACTGCGGGTCACGCGACTGTGCTTGCGCGAGCGCGCGCATGGCATCGATGGGGTCGGCAGGCGTCTGGGCGGCCTGAGCGTTGAGCTGCGCGAGGATGGCGGCATCGGGCGCGGCGGTCAGGGCTGGCCGAGCAGGGGCCTGGCTAGCGGGAACGCCGGACGAAGGAGCCGAGGCGGCCTGAGGCGCGCCCGTCATCCTTGCCGGCTGGGGTTGGTGAGGGTCAGCGTCGGTCGCGCCAGCCACCGTGGCGATGCGCCCGCCGGGGGCACGGCCTAGCGTGCCACCGCGCCCCGTGTAGTCGAGCAGCGCGCGCACGAGGGGGTTATTCGTGTCTGGCAGGGTGGTGGGGTGCGACGGTGCCATGCGCTGCACACGTTCGCGCTCTTGCTCATGCGTGGCGATCTGTTCGCGCAGACGGCGTCCCACTTCTTGATGGTGCAACCACTGTTTGTATTTGCCCATGTGGCCCTCTCTTGATCCGCTTGGTTATTTTTTGCGTCTTCGTCTCACCGTGCTCGGGTGTGGCTGCCACGGCGAAGGAAGGGAACGTGCCCGCGCCATCGCTGGCGGTGGGGGGACTGTGTGTCATCCTGACCCGCTGATCCAGGGGACCAACCACACCAGGCAACAAGCCCGCACTAGATGGCGTCTATGATACACCTTCACAGCAACACTTGCAAGGGGCAGCGACGCACAGTAGGAATATTGGCGGTTGTAGCGGAAGGCGGCCCTTACGGCTCCGGTGGCCACAGCGCCGCGACGATGGCGAGATCGTCCGGTGTGGTGATCTTGAGGTTGACGTAAGAGCCGGGGAAGATGCGGACGTGCTGGCCCTGGGCCTCGGCCAGCAGGGCGTCGTCCGTGGCGTCGAGCGCGGGGTCGGTGGCACGGTGCGCCGCCAAGATGCGCGCGCGGTCAAAGACCTGCGGCGTCTGGATGGCATAGAGCATGGCGCGGTCGGGCGTCTCGAACACCAGCCCGGCGGCATCGACGCGCTTGATGGTGTCTTTCACCGGGACGCCAGCGGTGGCCGCGCCCGTCTCGCCCACGGCACGCAGCCCCGCGACAATGATCGCCTCCGTCACTAGTGGGCGGGCACCGTCGTGAATCACCGCGATGGTGCAGTTCGCTGGCATGGCCTCAAGGCCCGCCAAGACGGAGTCACGTCGCCGCGCCCCACCCGCGACCACCAGGGCACAGGTGCCAGACGGCAACGCAGCGACGAGGGCGCGGGCGTCCTCTAGCCGATCTGGCGCCACGACCAGGACGATGGCGCTGATGTGCGGCGACCGCGCGAAAACGGCGACCGTGTGCGCCAACACCGGCTGGCCACGCACAACCGCCCAGGTCTTATCGATCCCCGCCATGCGGCGGCTGGCCCCCGCCGCCACGATGACGGCCCCCGCTGTGGGGAATGCCTCGGCACCCGCGCTGCTCACCGACTGTGCTCCCTTTGCCGACATGGTGAGGGGGCGCGAGATGATCGCGCCCCCAGAGATATGCCAGCCACGCGGCTACGAGCTGCGGCGCATCGCTCCACTCGCGGCTTTCGGATGCGCAAAGATCATCCGACCAGCGGCGGTTTGCAGCACACGCGTCACGGTCACTTCGAGTTCGGCATTCATATAATTCTTGCCGTTCTCGACGACGATCATCGTGCCATCATCCAGGTAACCGACGCCCTGGCCCATTTCCTTGCCCTCTTGGATGATCTTGACGAACATATCTTCGCCAGGCAACAGGGCGGGCTTGACGGCGTTGGCGAGTTCGTTGATGTTGAGGACCTTCACGCCCTGCAACTCGGCCACCTTGTTGAGGTTGAAGTCATTGGTGATGATGGGCGCGTGGATGAGCTTCGCCATCTTCACCAGCTTAGCATCGACCTCGTGGACCGTCTCGAAATCCGTATCCGTGACCTCGACGGGGATGGTCGATTCATTCTTCAGCCGTTGCAAGATGTCGAGGCCGCGCCGCCCACGGTTGCGCCGCAACGTGTCAGCGGAATCCGCGATGCGCTGCAATTCCTCTAGGACGAAGCGGGGGACGACCAGGGTGCCCATGATGAAGCCCGTGCCGCTGATCTCGGCGATGCGGCCATCGATGATGGCGCTGGTGTCGAGCAGGACACGCTCTTGCTGCTTTTCGGCCACAGCGGCCTTGCCACGCTTGCCACGGGCAGGGCGCTCATCGCCGACCTCGCCCTCATCCGCGTCGTTTTGGTCGCGGTTTTGGCGACGGTGAAAGACATTCGTGAAGACGCGCGACATATCTTCGCGCTTCAAGACGGTGACGGCGACGCCCAGGTAGCCAAAGAGGATCGCTGACAGGACCGGCAGCCATTGATTGAGACCCGCGAACTTTATCTGTGACAGCGGAATCGTCAACAGCAACGCGATCAAGAGACCGACGATCAAACCACCTGCGGCGGCGACCAAATCCCCAAAACGTGCTTGCTGAATTTGCGTGACGATCCAACTGATGAGTGCGGAAAGAACGACCAGTGCTACCATCACGCCTGCCCCGACGGCAAGCCCCCACGGCCAGGAATTCGTATATCCCTCCAGGGGTGGTAAGGTGCCTGGTTTCACTAAGGTTGCGGTGGCGACGCCCGCGACAACCGCGACGCCTGCTCCGACGAAGCCTAAGATGCGCTTTGCCATGATAGCCTCCCCATCTGCGAACCCTATACCCTTCAATCCCTCGGTGGGCGGGTGCGCCTCAATGTCTGGACGCCGCTTGCGCTCGGCGGTGGCGGCCACGAAAGCCGTGCCAGACGGATAATATGCATGCGAAGCGAACCGTTCGTATGCTGTTGATGGAACGTTCCTTACTCGATCAACGCGCGATGTCGATAAAAGTGGGTGATGTGAGGGTGTGGCAACACCCGCTATCTGTATAGTCTACCAGAGTTTCCTACTAGAGATCAATCTCGTAGCTGAGGTGTGCCCAAATAGCCGGCTCCTTGTGACAATGGTCACAGAACCAGGCGCTGTCAGGCACCATCGCTCCTTTCCAAGGCTGCATCGACCGCTTCGGCGACGCTGCCGACGCCCATAATTTCACAATCAGGAATGCTATTTGGATGGCCCAAATGTGCCAAATTCGCACGGGGAATGATGCAACGCCGAAAGCCCAGCCGCGCAGCCTCGCGCAACCGGGTCTCGATGCGTGTAACGGCGCGTAATTCACCGCCCAGGCCCACCTCGCCCACTAGAGCAAGATCATGTCCAATCTGGCGTTCTTTAAAGCTGCTGGCGATGGCCACCGCAATGCCCAGATCGCCCGCAGGCTCGCTCAGCTCGATGCCGCCGACGACATTCACATAGATGTCGTGCTGACTCAGCCGCAGCCCCACGCGCTTGGCCAGCACGGCCAGCAGCATCAGCAAGCGCGTGTGGTCCACCCCCGTGACGGTGCGGCTGGGCGTGCCATAGCTGGTGGCCGAGGCCAGCGCCTGCACCTCCACCAGCAAGGGGCGGGTGCCCTCTAAACTGACGGTGACGGCGGAGCCGGTGGCGCGGTGGGTGCGGTCCGCCAGGAAGATGCCGCTGGGGTCGGCGACCTCCACCATGCCCTCGCCGCGCATCTCAAAGATGCCGACCTCGTTCGCCCCG
>JBBQSR010000062.1:0-11757 GCA_038234855.1 Ktedonobacterales bacterium
CAGTCCTTCTGGAACCTGCTGAATCCAGTGCCCGCCGACCAACGTTCGCTCATCGATGGCAAGACCATCTACATCACGAACTGCATCGGCTGCCACGGCATCTTGGGCAATGCGAACGGTCCAGCGGACCAGTTCCTGAACCCGTATGCGTACAACTTCACCAGCGCCGATAACATGCGTTCGGGTCTCAGCACCAGCCCCGGCTCGCTGTACCAGCACATCCTCTACGGCATCAAGGGCACGGCGATGCCCGCCTTTGGCCAGGATCTGACGGTGCAAAACATCTGGGATACGGTGAACTTCCTGTACACCATCCCCAATGGTGGCCTGCGGACGGCGGAGCCGAGCGTGACGCAGTACATCCGCTGGACGCCCCCGCAGGAACTGCTGGACCTGCTAAAGGTGCCCCAGGTCGAGTCGTCGAATGGCAACACGACGGTGGCGACACCGACGCCCCGCGCGTACCGCGATCCACAGCCATTCGTGCTGGCCTGACGCATAACCCGCGCGCCGGGGCACCCACCCTGGCGCGCCATCCCGCGAGAACCGAGGTAGTGAGACGATGTTGAACTGGCAACGAGTGACGACGCGCCACCCCTATGTGGCGCTGGGTCGGCTGTTGACCTTGGGCGGGCTGGCGCTGGTGGGGGCCTTCGCCGCCACCGCACCGGCCCTGGCCGATGACCGCCCCGACGGTGCCGAGATGGCCACCGCTGGCTCGATGATGATCGTCATCGCCCTCGCCTTCGTCGTCGCGGGCCTCGGTCTGGTGTGGTCGTGGAAGAACGGCGAATACGAGGAACCCGAGGAGATCAAGTATCAGATGATGGCGATGGTCGAGGACGAACCCGACTATTGGGGCATGGGCACGCACGACGCGGAAGACGAGCTGGAAGAAGAGGCGCTCGCCCCGCAGCGCCCGTTGCTGGCACGCCCGGCGGTTGGCTGAGGGGGAGAGTGACCGATGACGCCATCTATCACCGCGCTGACCCGGCATCCGCTGTGGCGGCGCACCAAACGGACGCTCCGCCGCTATCGCGAGGTGATCTTGATCGTCCTCACGCTGGCGATGAGTCTGGGCTTTCTCTTCTTTGGCTATGTCGTCGCGTTGATGTTGGAGTCGCAGCACCCGACCTGGTTCGGGGGGCGCTATTAAGGTAGAGGAGGCACCGCATCATGCCAGGTGCTGAAGGGCGAACCGGCTTTCCATGGGATGCCTTTCCATGGCAGCTCAACTGGGGCTTCATCATCGTCGAGTTGTCCCCTTTCCTCATCCTCATTGGGATGATCATCTTTGGCACGCTCAGCAATCGCCTCCAGATTCTGAAGCCGCGCCGGGGGGCCATCGTCGAGGATACCGCTGGTACCGTGCAGGAAAACGGCTCCTTCCTGGTGCCCTATGCCGTGGCGGCCATCTGGGTCATCATCGCCGTCGCGGTCTTGATCTACACCTTCAACAACGCCGTCTTTGGTGAACAGTACTAGGCGGCCACCGCCGCGCTGAAAGGACCAACCCGCTATGAGCGATGAGCCGTTAGCCACGGGTGGCGAGTCTACCGACGAGACGTGGCGCTACGATGTAGGGCCGGTGCCCGTCATGCACTGGTTCTGGATCTTTTTGATCGCGTTTTATGTCATCGCAACGGGAGTTGGCCTGTACTTCGCGATGGGTAACACCTACGTGACCATTCCGCAGGGCAACTGGCCGCTGCGCTAGCCGAGGGGGAGCACGCCGATGGCATACGTTCGCACCATCACCTATACCTTCCCGTATGCAAACATCACCGAACTGGAAACGGGGACGGATACCTGGCTGCGCCTCGTCTCGGCCCACAAACTGATCGCGCAGGAAAGCGAAGGGATGCTCGACACGGGCGTGTGGATCACCCAAGACGCCGACGGATCGGCCCGCGTTACCAGCGTGACGGAGTGGTACAGCGTCGAGGATCTCGACAACTTCGCCACCGACCCGGACGTGCGCTTGCACGAAACCGAGATCACCAAGCTGACCACTGGTACCCCCAAGATTGATATCTACGAAGTCATCGGTTAAGATCACCGCAGCATTCGAGCGACACAGCGAGGGACGAGCACATGGGCATCTATGACGTGGGGACGGAGTTTCCGTGGGAGATCTGGGTGGGGCTGGCCATCGCCGCCGTCGTCCTCTATTTCGCGCTGCGCGTGTCGCGGCGGGCCGACCGTCGCCACCTGCACGCGACCGGGGCGGCCACCCCAAAGCGGCCCAGCGCCACCGCGCGCCGCACCACGACCGGGGGGAAGTAAGCGATGGATTCACCCGTATGGTCCAATGACATTCTGTATCTGAAAGAAATGGTCGCAACCATCACCGTCACGGTCGCCATCACGCTTGGCTGCTTTTACCTCAGCCGCCGCGCCGACCGCAAGCGTGCCGACCGCCTGGCGCATGGCCTGCCCGCCGCGAAGCGTCCCTACGCGACGCGCGCGTCTGAGCGCAAAGACGACTAGCACAAGTAACATGGCTCAATAAGTACGCGATTCTGGTGAGTAGTGAGGGGTTGAAGTCGTGGCAACAACAGCATCACGGGTGGGCAAAGGCCGACCCGCCACCGGCAAGCCGAATGGGGCACGCGGCACCACGCCGCCCAGGGGCAAGGCCGTGACATCACCCCCCACGACGACGGCACGCAGCATCGCCAGGCCCACCGCCAGCAAGACGCCGCCCGTCGCCGCGAAGGCTGCGAAGCCCAACCGCGCCGCGCTCCTGATGGAGAGCGTGCAATCGGTGCAAGAGGCCCCCTCGGGCGACCGCAAGCCCTGGCCGATGTGGCGCAAGGTCCTGCTGTGGGTCGTGATGCTGATGCCCCTCTACGCCATCGCCATCTACTTCATCGGCGGCATCTTCCTCGTGCATGCCGGACTCAATGGCATCAGCGTCAACAAGTCGTTCCAGACGAAGGTGCTCAGCGTCGTCAACGGCGTCTCGGTCCCCGACCAAGAGGGCGTCTTTTTACAGACGGGTGCCGATCCCAAGCAGCCGCTCGACCTGATCATGCCATACAACGACCGCGCGCTGAAACCGCCGCTGAACCAACAGTACACCACCACGGGCGACAACCTGCGCTATCTGTTGGTCCGCCAGGCCCAGGTGTCGCTGCCCAAGGAATATCAGGTCTTCCAGATCGATGACAAAGACATCGACCATCTGGTGCGGGGCGTCGTGTCGCAGCGTGTGCCCTCCCCGCGCATCGCCCTCATCTCGCTCGCCATGCCCGATGGCAAGCCATGGGCACCGGGGTCATATGTGCTCGTCACGCCCGACCTGGACGATGGCACCTATTACTATTTCTTTACCATCACCAAGTAAGTAGAAAAGCGAGCACGCCGATGAATCCTTTCGTAACGTTCCTCTTATGGGTGGCAGGTACCGCCGCCGCCGTCGCCATCGCCTACGCGGTGTCGCTGCTCGTCGGGTGGATGAAAGCGATCTTTCTCCTCTTCGAGTTGGGGCTGACGGTCGTGTGGTTTTGGGCGGCCATCTGGCAATTCAGCCTGATGCACCAGCCAGGGAGCGACGGGGGCACCTTCATCGGGGGACTGCTGTTCCTGGTCTTTGGCATCCTCACGGGTTGGATGCTCTGCAACGAGATCATCACCACCTCCCGCGCCCAGTTTGGCGTCGAACTCAACCTCTTTCGCCGCTTCAAGGTCATGGAGCGGCTGGCGGCTACCATGCCCGAGCGCCCGGCGGCGGCCCGCGACATCCCGCTGAATCTACCACCACAGGAGTAACAACACATCATGGCTACCAGTATCATTCAGCGAGGGACCGACGCCATCGACCGCCGAAAGGGCGGTCAAGTCATTGTCAAGCCACGCTTGGTCGCTGACAACGCGGTGGAGCGCAGCTACGTGCGCTTTTACGCCGCTGCCGCCATCGGTTTGGTCTTGGGGGGACTCCAGGGCATCATCCAGCGCCTCCCCGGCATCGCGGATTGGCTCTATGCCGCTGGCTATGGCGGCCACTTGATCACCAATCTGGCGCAAACGCACGTCATCATGGTCGGCGCAGGCACGCTCACCGTCACCGCGACGATGTACTATCTGTTGCCGCGCATCCTCAACCGCCCGCTGTACTCCAAGACGTTGACGAGCGTCTCGTTTTGGCTGACGGTGACTGGGGTCTATGGCTTCTACTTCGTCATGCTGATCGAGGGTTTCTTGCTGGGCGGCGCGGTCAAGAACGGCGTGTCCTATGACGACGCGCGGCGGCTGTTGGGCGCGTGGTACGACGCGCCGACGGGCATCGCGGGCGGCATCATGGGGGTCGGCTACTGGACCTTCATCGCCAACATCTACCTGACGATGCGCAGCCCACGGTCGTGGAAAGGCCCCGAGGCCTTCATCGCCAAGTACATCTTCCTGGGCGCGACGGGCCTTTTCATCGGCACCTTACAGGGGTTCTATCAGGTGCTGCCGTGGGCGGTCAACTTCATCCGCGACACTGGGGCGGCGGGCGAAGAGATCGACCCCATCGCGCACGCGCACATCAACATGGTCTGCGGCATGGTCATCACGCTGATGGGCATGAGCTACTACATGCTGCCGCGTCTGCTGGGCAAGCCGATCTGGAGCCTGAAGTGGGCGCGCGTCTCGTTCTGGATCACCGCCATCGGTGTCGTAGGCTTTTGGCTGGGCCTCATCACCCTGGGCATCGTCGAGGGCAACATCATGCTCGACCTGATGCGCCATGCCAACAACCTGACGACCGACGCCGCGTATGATCTGGCGGTGACGCGCGTCGGCCCCTGGCACGAGCTAGTGCGCGAGGGCTTCGGCACGCTGATGGGCATCGGCATCTGGTCGTACATCTTCATCGTCATCAAGACGGTGACGGGCAAGCGTACCGCGAACGCCTATTCGAAGGAACTGGTGGCGGGCGACACCGCCGTGCCCGAGCCGAATGCCGACACGCGCTTCAATGTCGCCTTCTTCGTCGCGGCGACCATGGCGATGCTGATCGGCAGCATCCAGGGCGTCATCCAGATCATGCCCTTCGCTAGCCACTGGCTCGACGACGCGGGACAGGCGGGCGACATGATCACCCCCCTCGCCCACGCGCAGTTGAATATCGTCGCCAGCACTGGCTTCGCGCTGATGGCGCTCGTCTACTTCACCCTGCCCAAGCTCAGCGGCAAGCCGTGGCTGAGTCAGCCGCTCATCCGCGTATCGTTCGTGCTGGTCGTCGCGGGCATCGCCATGTATTACCTGTCGCTGCTGACGCTGGGCTTCATCGAGAGCATCCGCGTGCATCAGTTGGTCGATGGCGCGCAACCACTCAGCCAGCTTGACGCCTTCGTCATCGCGCGGCGCGAGATGGGCTGGGCACACCCCTTCTGGCTGACCCTATCGAATGTCGTGCTGGCGAGCGGCTACATCACCTATGCCGTCAATGTGCTCGGCACGCTCGGCCCCGAAAACGTGCGCGGCTCGCTGGCTGAATGGATTCTGAACGCCGCCGCCCTCCTCGACCGCGCGCTGAAGGTCAACAAGCGCCAGCAGGTGCAGAACGTCTTCGCGCTGCGCATGGGGGCCATCCGCGCCTTCTTCATCGAGTTCTTCGCGGGCTGCGTCGGCTTCGTCGGCGCGGGCTGGTACGTCTCGGGCCGCGCGGGGTTGGGCATGACCCTCTTCTTCCTATGGGACGCCCTGTGGATTCTCTTCGTGGAGTGGAATCTCGCCCAAACGCAGGTCTTTGGCCCCAACCTGGGCATCTTCAAGCCGGTGCTGCCGCTCTACTTTGGCTTGCCGCTGATCTCGGCCTCGTGCGCCGCGCTGACCTACTGGCGACGTGGCCTCAAGCGCCGCGTCGTCAAGGCCCCCTCGCGCATCGTGGAATCCAATGCGCTGCTGATCGAGGAAGGGTCGGCACTGGCGGAGTGAGGTGGGGATGGCCCCCTCTCCCTCACTCCGCGTCGGCGGAACTGATGAAGGCGGCGACCACGGCGGGGTCGAACTGGGTACCCGAGCAGCGTTCCAGTTCGCCCAACGCCTCGGCATGGGTGAAGGCGCGGCGGTATGGGCGATCCGAGATGAGCGCACCATAGACATCACACACCGCCACGATGCGCGCCCCCAGCGGAATCGCCTCGCCGCGCGTCCCCAGCGGATAGCCCGAACCATCCCACCGCTCGCGTTGGGCGGCGATGATGGGCGCGATGGCCGCCAGCACGCCGCCGACGCTGGTCAGCAGCCGTTCGCCCAAGTGCGGGTGCTCGCGCACGAACGCCCATTCCTCGGTCGAAAGCGGATCAGACTTCTGCAAGATCTCGGCGGGGATGCCCAGATTGCCGACGTCGTGCAGCAGCGCGGCCAGCCCGACTAGGCGCGATTCCTCGACCGAGCGGCCCAGCAGCAACGCGGTTTCTTGCGCCAGCTCCGCCAGGTTGCGCGCGTGGTCGATGCCCTCGATGTCGCGCGCCTCCATCGCCGAGGCTAGCGCCTGAATGCTGCCATTTTTCGCCAGCATCACATCCAGGTAGCTGAGCGCGACGTTCGCTGGGGAGGGTTCCTGACCCTGCTGCTCAGCGAATGCACCGCCGCTGGGGAGGGCGAGATGCTCATCGGTGTCGCGCAGCGCATTGAAGCTGCCGGAGTGCGCCAGGGCTTGCTCGGCCAGTTCCAAGAGGGCAGCGGCGCTGCGGCCATCATCCGGGCAGAGCGCCAGCCCCGCGCGCAACGTCACCCGCACGCGCTCCGTGTGGCCATTGGCCGCCTGGGTGAGCGTCAGCGGCTCGGCACCCAGCGCGGTGAGGATGCCCTCCGTCACCGCCCGTGCCTGGGCGAAGTGCGTGCCCGCCCACACCACCGCGAAGCGATCCGCGCCCAACCGCGCCAGCAGCGCGTCTTCGCTCAGACGGCTGCGCAGCCGCTCTGCCACGGCGAAAAGGACCTCATCGCCAAAGGCATACCCATACAGCGTGTTGATGGTGCGGAAATGGTCGAGATCAAAGATGGCGAGCGCCAGGGGACGGTCGTGTTCCATCGCGAAGGCGACATCCGCCTCCAGGCGGCTCATCAGCGCGCTGTGCGTGATGGCCCCCGTCAAGGGATCGTAGAGTACGGTGTGGGGCGCGCTGACGGGCTGCGTGGCGGTCGCGTGCGTGCCGCGCCGCCGATCCGGCTCCCCCGTCGCGGGTGCGGTGCCACGCGTTGCCGTATCCGTTTCGGGGGGCATCGGCCACCCCGGTGCGGTGACGGGCATGGTCGCCAGCGGTGCCACGTGCGCCAGCGGCGCGGTGATGGCATTGGTGAGGGCGACGGCGGTCGCGTCTGTCACGGTCGTCATTTGGGGCAACAATAATTGGTGCTGCGCCTCCACGGCGGCGGTCTGCCAGCGCCGCGCGGTCCGCAGCGCATACCCCGTGGCGAGCAGGGACGCCGCGAAGCCCAGCACCAGGCAGGCACTCGCCACGCCCCAGCGCCAGACCGCGCCATTGGTAAAGGATGCGAAGGGGCTCAACAGCACCGCTGCCGCTACCGTCGCGGTGCCGCCGAGGGCCAGGAGGCTGACGAAGCGGCCCCTGCCCCACTGTGGCCACGGAGATGCATCGCCCGCATGGTAAGGTCGCAACATGACCGATTCCTCCCGACATCCCCGCTGGGGTTTCATCGCTGCTGATGGGGTGCCCGCGCCGCTGGCCCCCCTGGGCTGATGGCGCGCCCCATGGCGGGGAATCTGCCCCGCTGGCTTGTCTTCTCTTGCTACTCATCGGCAGCCGTTGCCCGCCCCTGAAGCCCGTCGCCCGCCTGGGCTATTGTGTGGTAAAATGACCGCGACAGCGACGGGGCCGCCACGGGGGCCTCCCGACCGAAAGAGCAGGAGATTCGCCATGCCCAAGCGCATTCTCATCGTAGATGACGACGAAATGATCGCCGATATGATGGAGCAAACCCTTTTAGAGGAAGGCTATAGCGCCCGCAAGACGACGCAATCACTGCGCTTCTTCGATGAGGTGCGCGACTTTCGGCCCGATCTGGTCTTGCTGGATTTGATGATGCCCTATCTGGACGGCAGCGATGAACTGCAACTGTTGGCGCTGCAACCCGACACGCGCGACATCCCCATCATCATGATCACGGCGGATAACACCGCGAAGGGTCGCGAGGCGCAATATCAGGCGATGGGCGTGCGCACGGTGGTGATCAAGCCGGTGGATCTCAATGACCTGCTGCAACTCATCCGCGCCACCATCGGCGCGCCGCAATAGAGGAAACGACATGACACAACCCGAGGCGAAACCAGCCCGCCGCGTGGCGCTGGATGTGATGGGCGGCGACCATGCCCCCCAAGAGGTCGTGGCGGGCGCGGTGCAAGCCGCGCGCGAGGGCAACATCGGCATCATCCTGGTCGGCCCGGAACCCGCCATCCGGCAAGAGATGGCGAAGGTCGACACGGGCGGGCTAGACCTCACCATCGAGCACACCGACGAAGTGATCGGCATGGACGAGCACCCGGCGGAAGCCGTGCGCGCCCGCCCGCGCAACACGCTGAGCGTCTGCATGCAGCTCATCAAGGATGGCCGTGCCGACGCGATGGCCTCGGCGGGCAACAGCGGCGCGGTGGTGACGGCGGCGGTGCTGGGCCTGGGGCGCATCAAGGGCGTGCCACGTCCGGCGCTGGGGGCGGTGCTGCCGACCGCCAGCGGCAAGCCGACGCTGCTGCTCGACATCGGTGCCACCACCGACAGCAAGCCCGACTATCTCGCTCAATATGCCCTGATGGGTTCAGCTTATATGCGCGGCATCTTTGGCATCGACCAGCCCCGCGTGGCGCTGCTGGCCAACGGCGAGGAAGACGGCAAGGGCGACCAATTGGTGCAAGCGGCGCATCTGCTCATCCGTGCCATCGCCGACAAGGGCATGGTCAACTTCGTTGGCAATGTCGAGGGTCGCGACATCCCCCAGGGTCAGGTGGACGTGATCGTCTGCGACGGCTTTGTGGGCAACGTGGCGCTGAAACTGAGCGAGGGCCTCAGCCGCATGCTGCTCGGGGCCATCCGCACCGAGATCTACGCGAACCCCATCAATCAGGTCGGCGGCCTCATTCTGCGTGGGGCCTTCAGCAAGGTCCGCGCGAAGCTCGACGACGAGGAGTACGGTGGGGCACCACTGCTGGGGGTGCGCGGCGTCGCCATCGTCGGCCACGGCAGCAGCCACGCCCGCGCCATCAAAAACATGATCCGCGTGGCCCGTCAGGCGGGCGACCAGCAACTGCCCGCCAAGATCGCCGAGGGCGTCGCCGCCGCTGGTGCCGCCGCTACCGAGGCATAGGCCACACCGCACCCCCACTGCCGGACTTTTTACGTATGTGAGTAAAAAGTCCGGCTATAGCTATAGGTGGTTCTCTTCGCCTACTCCGCTGGCAGGGGGGGCTGACTGGTGCGCTCGCGTCCGGTGGGGCAAAGGTCCAGCAGGGGGCAACCGGGGCAGAGCGGCGTGGGAGCTTTGCAGATGGCGCGTCCGTGGTAGATGAGCAGATTCGAGAAGTCGAACCAGTCGCTTTGGGGCAGCAACGCCATCAGGTCGCGCTCGATCTTGGGCGGATCGTCCACGGTGGTGAAGCCCAGGCGGCGTGACAGGCGCGTCACGTGCGTGTCGACCACCACGCCCTCGACGTGGTGAAAGGCGTTGCCCTGCACCACGTTGGCCGTCTTGCGCGCCACACCGGGTAGCCGCAACAGGTCGGGCATCGCCTGGGGCACCTCGCCACCATAATCGGCCAGCAGCAGACGCGCCATACCCTGAATGTTTTTCGCTTTGTTGCGAAAAAAGACGATGGATTTCAGATCCCCCTCCAGTTCCTCCAGGGGGACGTTCGCGTAATCCGCCGCTGTGTGATATTTCTGGAACAGGTTGACGGTCGTGGCGTTCACGCGCTCGTCGGTACATTGCGCGGCCAGAATGGTAGCCACCAAGATCTCGAGCGGCGTCGTGAAATTCAGCGAGCAGCGTGCGTCGGGGTAGGTCTGCCGCAAGATGCTGACGACCTGCGCGGCGCGCTCGATCTTGGCTGGGGATGGGGGCATGAGGGTCCTCTTCTCTCGATTGATATGCCCTCATTATATCCGCTTTTTGCCGACCTTTCGCCCGAGGGAGGGGGCGAGTAGCCCTGGCATCTTTTGTGCTTGCCACACCAAGCATCAATGCAACAACTTCGTAACCCTGTGGAGCAACATCCCATGCGTAAAGCCAAAGTGCGAGAGGTGGGGGCACGCGTGCTGGCGGATGGGCGCTGCCAGTTCCGTGTGTGGGCACCCCAGCACCAGTCCCTCGCGGTGCATCTCTTGGGGCCACATGACCGCGTCGTCGCCTTGGAAAAGGAACCCGAGGCGGCAGGCTACTTCGCAGCGGAGATCGCGGATGTGCCCCCCGGCACCCGCTACCTGATCCGTTTCGCGGATGGCCAGGAACGGCCCGACCCCGCGTCGCGTTTGCAGCCCGAGGGCGTGCATGGCCCCTCGCAGGTGGTCGCCCCGTTCACCGACTGGACGGATGCGCATTGGCCGGGGCAGCCACTCCGCGACTACGCGATCTACGAGATCCACACGGGCACCTTCACGGCGGAGGGCACCTTCACGGCCATCATCCCTCGGCTGGACGATCTGGTGGACCTGGGCATCACCGCCATCGAGCTGATGCCCATCGCGCAGTTCCCCGGTGCGCGCAACTGGGGCTATGATGGCGTCGGCGTCTACGCCGCGCAGAGCACCTATGGCGGACCCGAGGGTCTGGCGCGGCTGGTGGATGCCTGCCACGCGCGCGGGCTGGCGGTGATCTTAGACGTCGTCTACAACCATCTGGGGCCAGAGGGCAACTACCTCAGCGAGTTCGGCCCGTACTTCACCGAGAAATACCAGACGCCGTGGGGCAAATCGCTGAATTTCGATGACGCCGACAGCGACGCGGTGCGCGGCTTCTTCATCGGCAGCGCGTTGCAGTGGGTGGAGGAATGCCACATCGACGCGTTGCGGCTGGACGCGGTCGACACCATCATCGACTATAGCGCCATCACCTTCATCGCGGAGCTGGCCGACGAGGTGCACGCGGCGGGCGAACGGCTGCACCGCCAGGTGCTGCTGATCGCCGAGAGCGACCTCAACGATGTGCGGTTGATCGAGCCAGCCGAGCGCAACGGTTTCGGGCTGGACGGCCAGTGGTGCGACAACTTTCACCACGCGCTACATACCTTGCTCACCAAAGAGGACCATGGCTATTACATGGACTTTGGCGAACTCGACGATATGGTGCGCGCACTGCGTGAGAGCTACGTCTACACGGGGGACTATTCAAAATTCCGGCGGCGCAGCCATGGCAACGTCTCGCGCCACATCCCGGCGGAACGGTTCGTCGTCTTTAGCCAAAACCACGATCAGGTGGGCAACCGCATGCTGGGCGAGCGGCTGAGCCAGCTCGTGCCACCCGAGGGGCTGCGGCTGGCGGCTGGCGTGGTGCTGCTTTCGCCCTACATCCCCCTACTCTTCATGGGCGAGGAGTACGGCGACCAACATCCCTTCCAGTTCTTCATCGACCATGGCGATGCGGATCTGGTGCGGGCGGTGCAGGACGGGCGACGGCGCGAATTCGCCGCCTTTTTCGCCAAAGGTACCGCGCCTGATTCAGCGGATGTCGCAACCTTTCAGCAGTCGATGCCCGACCCGCGCGTAGCGCATGAAGGCTGGCATGGCGGGCTGCGGGCGCTCTACCGTGAACTGC
>JBBQSR010000063.1:0-11734 GCA_038234855.1 Ktedonobacterales bacterium
ACCGAACCGGTCGAGGACCACGTGCGGACGTTGGCATACCCCGGCACGTTCATCATCACCAACTCTTCGGTGAGCCGACCGAGCAGGACTGGTAGCGTGCCAGGGTGGCCCGGCGACTGTGGTGCCCCGGCGAGCACGTCAAAGCCCGGAAGGGCGCGCCGCACGACGGCCACCTCGTCTTCGCCGCCGACCGCGATGATGGCCTGGCTGCGCGGCGGCTGATCGGGCGCGGCCAGGGAACGAAGCGCCATGCGTGCAGCGTCTTCCAGCGCGCCACGTGCCTGGGGATCGGCGATGCCTTGCGGGCCGGGGCCAAGCACCAGCACCGCCGCCGGGGGAACGTCGCCCTGCGCCGCGATGCCCTCCGTTTGATACATGGGAAAGTCCTGCGGATCGACGCTCGCGCCCAGGGTGGGGGCCGCCGCCACCGTCGCCAGCGCCCGACGCACCGCGCCGCTCCACACGTCTAGCCCCGGACCGATGAGCGTCAGCCGCAACGGACCCCCCACGCTGAGGATGATGCCAACGCCATCCACGCCGTCGCCCGCGTCGGTTTCGGGCGAACGCAGCCGTCCCTGGCCGAGCAACTGCCGCCCCGTGATGCGCTCGACCGTCATCACGGCCTCGGTGATGCCCGTGGTGATGTCATCTGGCGTGGTGGGGGTGCTGGCCCGTGCCAACAGGCGACAATGCCCCTCGGCCATGCCAAAGATGGTGACATGCGTCCACGCGCTGCCACAGGTGATGATGAGCAACGAACGCAACGATGCGCCCGCTGGGAGTTGCGCCCCATAGGGCATCAGCGCGACCGACATGTGATCCCCTCGTGTGTGTGATGCGCGGGATCAGCGCCCAGCGCCGCTATCGGGTGGGGTGCCGCGACCGTACCAACGGCGCACGCGGCCATCGCGGTCCGTCTCTTGGCGTGGATCGCCATTGGCGAGCTGCTCGTAGCTCCCTGGCTGCCCATAAGGATCGGGCTGCCCATAGCCGCCCTGCTGGGGTGGATACCCCCCCTGACCGTAGCCCTGATCGTACCCGCCCTGACCATATTGCTGCTGATCGTACCCGCCTGGCTGCGCATACCCCCCTTGGGGATAGCCGCCCTGCCCATAGTTGGCGGGCGGTTGCCCATAGGGGTCTTGCGGCGGATAGCCACCTTGTTGTGGGGGATACGCACCAGCTTGCGGCGGATAGCCCCCACCCTGATCGTAGCCGCCCTGCTGTGGCGGATAGCCTCCCCGCTGGGGGTAGCCATTCGGATCGTAGCCGCCCTGGCCATAGGGCTGCCCGTACCCTTGCTGGCCATAGGCACCCTGATCGTAGCCCGGCTGTGCATAGGCCCCCGGCTCATAGCTCTGCTGCGGATAGCCACCCTGCTCGTAGGATGGCGCGCCACCCTGGCCGTAGCCATTGGGGTCATACGCGGGCTGACCGTAGCCATTTTGCGGATAGCCGCCCTGTTGCCCATACGCTGCCGGGTCATAGCCACCGCCCTGCTGCCCATAGGCTGCTGGGTCATAGCCACCCTGTCCCTGGCCGTAGGCGGGTGGTTGGCCATACGTGCCACCCTGACCGTTGCCATAGTCGGGCTGTTGCTGTGGGGCATAGCCCCCGTTGCCATTTTGCTGGCCCCAGCCCTGCGGCGCGGCGGGTTGGTCCCACGGCGGCGGCTGTGGGCCACCATTGTTGAGCCAGGCCAGCAGATTGGGGTCCACCAGATCCGATGCGGAAAATTGCGGCTCGGCCATGCCCGCATCGGGGGGTGGGCCGTAGTTGCCGTTACCACCGGCACCGTAATTGCCATTCGCTTGCTGCGAGGGCAACGGCTGCATCTGCGGCGGATTCGGCACGCCCCAGCCACCCTGCGCGGGCGGCGGCGTGCCCCACTGGGGTTGGCCAGCGGCGGGGCCATTCGCCGGGCCGTCGACCTGCTGCAACCAATTCGGCAGCGCGCCGTTGTCGATCAACTGCTGCGCGGGCATCTGCCCTTGACCAGCGGGCGGGCCATAGGCGGGTGGCGGCATCATCGGCGTCGCGTTGGGGTCGGCCCACGCGGGGGGCATCACGGGCTGAGCGGGCGCGGGGGGCATGCCGCCGTTCCCGTTCGGCGGGCCGTAGGCGGGCATGGGGGCGGGCCGCGACGGTGTCGCGCTCTCGGCCTGGGTGCGCAGCCACATCGGCAGGGCATCTTCCTCGATGAAATCGCGCGCGCGCATCGCCTGCTCGCTGCCCCCCGTCGCGGCGTTGAAGGGCGAGGGCGCTTGATTCCAGGCATCGCCATAGCCGCCCGCGCCGTTCCAGCCGCCATCAGCCGCGCCATAGCCCGCGCCCTGCGGCGTGGGGGCCGGGTAGCCTCCACCTTGCGCGCCGTAGCCATCCACCATTTGCTGCTGTCCCTGGCGGAGCCAATCGGGGAAATGCGATTCGTCGAAGACGGAGGCGCGCGAGAGCACCGGCTGATCGGGCGCGGCGGGCTGGCCCCAGCCGGGCGTTTGTTGCGGGGGCATCTGCTGACCCCATGCCGCGTTGCCCTGCGGATTCACGCCCCAATCTTGCCCTTGTTGCCCATAGGTGGGGGAGGGCTGTTGTGCGGGCGGGCCATAGCCATAGGGATCGGCGGGGGGGGGTTGGCCCCACTGGGGATCGGGCTGGTTGCCCCAGCCGCCATTGCCAGGGGGCGGCTGTTGCTGAGGGGTGCCCCAGCCTTGCTGCTGACGATAGGCGTCTTGTGGCGGCGCGGCGGGGGGTGGCTGGGCACCAGGGGGCATGCCAAAGACCTCGCCCCGTTGCTCGCGCAGGGTGCGCAGCCACGCGGGTTCATTATCGTCTTCGGTGCCAGGGCCACCGTTCCAGGTGGGGTTTGGCGCGCCATAGCCGCTGGGTGCGGCGGCGATCAGCCGATTGCCACAGCTCAAGCAAAATGCCACCGTGGGATCGTTTTGCTGGCCGCAATTCGGACAAGTGATCATGAGATGTCCCCCCTCTGCGCGTCTGGCGCGCCCCAGCCCCGCCCTGGCGACACGACGCTTCCGTGGCGACCCTGGCCCCGACCGCACGCCAAGCAAACGGTGGGGAATGCATTATGGTGATGAAACGAGCAGACTACACGATGCTACGTCCCAGTGTACCACTCGATCCTCCATCTGACAATAGCCCATGGCACATCGGTTCAGATGTGCGTAGCGGTGGGAAGGATGAGCGGCTCGGTGGCGACGATCTCGGCGGCGCGGGCCAGTTCGGCGGGGGTCAGGTCGCCCGCCACGAAGGTGATGCCCAGTTCCTCGCTGAAGCCGCGCGTCATAGCCGCCACGCCCTCGGCATAGGTGATGGCGTGGCCCGCCGCAGCTGAGGCGGTGGTGGCATGCGCCCGCAGCCGTTGCCGCAGCGCCTCGCGTGCCGCCGCGTCGGGAAAGGCCAGATAGTCCGCCGCGCGCCCTACGTCGCCCGTCAGGGGCAACGAGCCGTGCTGCATCAGCCGCCGCTGCGAACGCGCCTGGGCGCTGCCCATCAGCTTCATGCCGCCGACGGTGATCTCGTTGCTGTACGGCACCTCGAAGCATGCCATCAGCCCGGCCTTCTCGGCGGAGGGCAACGGTGGGGCCAGGTCGGCCTCTAACCCCAGCAGCCGCAGCCCGGCGATGAGGCCCGCGCTCAGGTGCTTATACGCGTCCAGCAGCGGTCCCGCGACGACCGCCTCATCGGCATGCGCCGCGACGGAGTAGGTCAGCTCGTCGGTGTGAAAGATCGCCCAGCCCCCCGTCGGGCGACGCACCACGTCCACCCCATCAGCCGAGCAGCCCGCCGCGTCCACCACGGCGACGGCCTGGCCCTTGCCCAGCGAGACGGCGGCGGGCTGCCATTGATAAAAGCGCAGCGTCGGCGGCACGTCGCCCGCGCCCGCCGCCTCCATCATCGCGCGGTCGATGGCCATGTGCCACGCCCCCGGACGCGGCGCGGTTTCGCTGATGATGCGCCACGGACGCGCGGAAGTTGGTGATGTACTCATAGATTTGCCCCACCCCTAAACCCTCCTCGCATCTCGCGGATGGCGAGGAGAACTGTTACTCGGTGACGATGCGTAGGAAGCGCAGCTTGCCGACGCGCAGTTCCGCGCCCGCCTGGGCGGGGATGACCGTGGCGGGGTCGGTGATGCGCTCCGTCGGGCCAGCCACCCCCTGCGGGCGCAGTGAGACGCCACCCTGGCTGATGAGCGTGCGCCCCGCCGACTTGCTGGCGATGAGCTTGGCATCGAGCAGCAGCGTCAGGATGGGCGTCGGCTCACGCAGGGGATAGGTCGGCATCTCGGTCGGCCACTCGTTGCCCTGGAACTGGCGCTTGAAGGCGGCCTCGGCGGCCTCGGCGGCGGCGGCATCGTGAAACTCCGTCACCACCTCGCGCGCCATCCGCATCTTCACGTCGCGCGGGTTCAGCATGCCCGCGCGCATGGCCTCGGCAAAGGCCCGCAGTTCCGCCGTGGGCACGTAGGTCAGCCCCTCGAAGTATGGCTCCATCGCGTCGTCGGGCAGCGACATCAGCTTGCCATACATATCATTCGGTTCGGCGGTGAGGGTGATGTAATTGCCCAGGCTCTTGCTCATCTTTTGCGCGCCGTCCAGCCCCACGATCAGGCGACACGTGAGGATCTGCTGGGGCGGCATGCCGTGGCGCTCCTGCAATTCGCGGCCCACGAGCAGATTATAGGTCTGGTCGGTGCCGCCCAGCTCGACATCAGCCTGCACCGCCACCGAGTCGTACCCCTGCAACAGCGGATACAGAAATTCAGAGAGATAGATCTCGTTGCCAGCGGCGAAACGCTTCTCGAAGTGGTCGCGTTTCAGCATCTGCGCGACGGTTTTTTGGTAGCCCAAGCGAAAGACATCGGCCAAGGTGAAGGGGTTGAACCACTCGCTCTGCCAGCGCACCTCAGCCTTGGTTTTATCGACGACGGAAAAGAACTGGTCCAGATAGGTGGCGGCGTTGGCGCGCACCTCGGCCTCGCTCAGCGGCTCGCGCGCGCCCTCTTTGCCGGTGGGGTCGCCCAGTTGCGCCGTCCAGTCGCCGACGATGACGACCGCCGTGTGACCGAGATCCTGAAATTGGCGCAGTTTGCGCAGCACCACGCCATGCCCCAGCGTCAGATCGGGCTTGCTGGGGTCAAAGCCTAGCTTCACCCGCAGCGGCTTGCCGTCGCGCCCGCCGCGTTCCAGCAGTCGCCGCAGATCCGCCTCTTTTTCGACCTGCGCCACCGCGCGGGTCAGCACCGTCTCGATCTCCATCGTCTTCGCCATTCCGTCACAGTCCATTCTTTAGAGTGCTTTCCTTCAGTATATAACGTGTGGGGGTGTTTGACATTCACCCCATCCGCTCCATACTATAGAGGTGGCGTCAGTCGTGTTCAGGAAAAGTGGAGGCTTCCCCATGCAACGGATCGGCATCGTGTACCGCGAGAATCCCCCCGCTGCCGTGGCGATGGCCGAGCGGCTAGAACGCTTGATCGCCGCTCAGGGCGCGACCGCGAGCGCGCAGATGGTGGAGCGCGACCACGAACTGCCCGAACACATTGCGGGCTGCGACTTCATCATCGTGCTGGGCGGCGATGGCACCATCATCTCGACCGCGCGGCAGGTCGCGGCGACGGGGACGCCGATCTTGGGCGTCAACTATGGCCACGTCGGCTTCCTGACCGAACTCGCCCCCGACGCCGTCGAGCGCGAACTACCCGCGTACCTGCACGGCGACTTTTGGGTGGATGAACGCGCTATGCTGGCGGGGTCGCTGGTCGCCAATGGCCGCACCGAGGCCTTCCTCGCGCTGAATGACGTCGTGGTGGCGCGTGGCCCCGAGCCACGCGTGATCCGCTTCACTATCCGCGTGGATGACGCCGAGTTCACCTCCATGACGGCGGATGGCATCATCGTGGCGACGGCGACGGGGTCCACGGCCTACAACCTGGCAGCGGGGGGGCCGATCCTCTTTCCGTCGGTGCAGAGCCTGCTGGTGACGCCCATCGCGCCGCATCTGGCGCTAGAACGTCCCTTGGTGCTGGAAACGCACGCCAAGGTGCAGATCGAGCTAGCCGCCAGTTCGGGGGCCGCCGTACTGGCCGCCGATGGGCAACTGATCTGGCCCTTCGACGGCGCGGCGACCGTCACCGTCACCACCAGCCCGCACCTCACGCGCTTCCTGCGCCGCCGCTCGCGCAACCACTTCTATCAGGTGCTCAACCAGAAATTGCAGGAACGCTGAGGGATCGCCCACAGGGGCCACCATGCGCCAAGCGCAAGACTTAGCCCGTGTAAGCCACGCGGAAGATCGAGCCGGTCTGGTCATCGCTGACGTAGAGCGCGCCATCGGGGCCAAAGGCCAGGCCGACGGGCCGCGCGCTGTAGCGACCATTTTTCAGCCAGCCCGTCAGGAAGTCTTGCGCGCTGCCCGCGACGTGGCCCCGCGCATCCAGCGGGATGAAGACGACCTTGTCGCCCGTCGGGATGGTGCGGTTCCACGAACCGTGTAACGCGACGTACAGGCCGCGATACGCATTGGGAAAGCCCGGCCCCATGGCGAAGGCCAGGCCCAGCGGCGCGGAATGCGCCTGCATCGTCAGCAACGGTTGCTGCACCCCATTGCAGTCGCCCGCGTGGCCCAGTTCTGGGTCGATGATGGTGCCCGCGTGGCAACGGGGCCAGCCATAGTTGCCGCCATCTTGCAGGGCATAGAGCGTCTCGGGTGGGGTGTCGTCGCCGAGGTTGTCGCGGCCATTGTTGGTCACCCAGACCTGCCCGGTGATGGGGTTATTCGCCATGCCGACGGCGTTGCGCAGCCCCCGTGCATAGACGCGCCCACCGCTGCCGTCGATCTGATATTGCAGCACCACGGCCCGACGCGTATCGCTCTCGATGCAGTTGTTGCACGACGAGCCGACCGAGACGTAGAGCATGCCATCGTCGCCCACCAGCACGGTGCGGGTGATGTGGTCGGTGCCCTTAGGCAGATTCGGCACCAAGACCATCGCGGCGCTCGTCGCCAGATCGGCCCCCAACGTGAATCGGCGCACCTGGCCCGCCTCACCCACATAGAGATAGCCATGGTCGATGACGAGGCTGGTGGGGTCATCGAGCCCGCTGGCGATGGCGTGCCGCGCGGTCGCCTTGCCGGTGTGGGTGGCATCGACCAGCGCGGTGATCTCGCCCGTGTTGCGCTCCGCGACCAGCAACGTGCCATCGGGCGCGAAGATGATGCCCCGCGCGCCATGCAGCCCACTGGCGAAAAGCGTGACGCTGAAGCCCGACGGCACCTCCAGACCTGGGATGGAGGTTGGCCCCACGACGGGCGTCTTACCTGGTGTCGGCGTGCCCGTTGGCGGGGGGAGCGTACCCGTCGCGGGGGGACCCACCCCGGTGCTCTGTGTCACCGTCTGGCACGCCGCCAACAGCAGTGCCAGCGATAGCACCGCGATGCCGCCCACATGGCTCCAACGCTTCATCAGGGGGATCTGCCCTTCCATTGTGAGTGGCCTACATCCGTTCGGGGGCCAGGACGTGTTCAACGGGGATGTGGATGATGATGCGGTTACGCTGCCCCTCGGCGTTGGCGATCCACGTTTCCGCCGCCTCGGGGGGCAGGTAGCGATGCACGATGCGCTGAAATTGTTCGCGCGTCTTGGCCGGGTCCGTCTCGATGGTGGCGTGCCCCCGCACCGTCAGGAAGCGCGGCCCCTGCGAGATCGACAGCGACGCCCACCCCGTCCGCTGGATGTTCTTCACCTTTTGGGTGCCCGACTGCGAGGCGACGAGGATCTCGTCGCCGTCGCGCAGATACCACACCAGCACCTGCGTGGGAACGCCCCCGCCGCTGACCGTGGCCAATGTGCCAAACACCTTTTCATCCAAAAACGCCTGGGCCGCCTCGGGAATCGCCATGATCACTGACCTCTTCTTTGTGGATAGTCTTTCCCTTGGTTATAGCAAAAGGCGCGGCACAGCTGCCAGCGTCGCGTCTGCCCGGCGACGCCGCACCGCTATTCCTGGGCCGCGCCGCCCTGGTCGGGGGCGAGTGGGCGCGGCGACGATGGTTCGCTGCCAGCTATCGGCAGGGTGAAGTGAAAGATCGTGCCCTGCCCCAGCGTGCTCTCGACCCAGATGGTGCCGCCATGGCGCTGGACGATCTCTGACGAGATGTAAAGGCCCAGCCCCAGCCCTGGCACGCTGGCATCGTGCTCACCCGCCCCCTGATAGAACCGCTCAAAGACATGGGGCAGTTGCGCGGCGCTGATGCCGATGCCAAAGTCTTGCACGCTCAGCGTCACCTGGGCGGCATCGCTCGCCGCCGTGACGACGATGGTCGCGGCCTCTGGCGAAAACTTGATGGCGTTCGTCAGCAGGTTGATGAGCACCTGACCGATGCGGTCGCGGTCGCCATAGATCGTCTCATTGGTCGTGCCGGTGTAGATGATGCGCTGCCGTTCAGTGGTCTGCTGCACCTCTTCGACGGCCTCAGCCACGACGGCATCAAAGGCGAAGTCGGCCTTGCGAAACTGGATCTTGCCGCTGTTGACGCGGGTCACGTCGAGCAGATCGTTGATGAGCACCACCAGCTTGGCGATCTGCGCGTCCATCTTGCTCAGGTGGCCAACCACGGCCAGATTGCCCTCTCTGGTCAAGCGCCGCTGGAGCACCTGCGTGAAGGCCTTGAGGCTGGTCACGGGCGTCTTCAGTTCGTGGCTGACCATGCCGAGGAAATCATCTTTCTGGCGTTCCTGCCGCACCCGCTCGGTGATGTCGCGGGTCGAGCCAGCCACCATGTCGACCGCGCCATCGCTGTCAAAGACCGGGGAAAAGATGTATTCGTAATACCCCTCTTTTCCCGCCGGACTCACGAAGCGCGTTTCATCGTGGATGCGCTGCCCCGTGGCGAGGACCTGGGCCACCTGCATTTGCAGCGTGACAGCGAGGTCCGGGGGATAGGGTAATTGAGCGAATTTTTTGCCGATCACTTCATCCAGCGACAGCCCTAATAGGTCTAACAATGCCTTATTGGTATAGCTAAAAGAACCGTCGCGGTCAAAGGTATAGATGAAATCGGGGATGTTCGTCAGCAGGGTATCAAAGACCTGCGCTTGCTGGTGCATTTGTCGTGCTTGTGCCTCGGTCTGCTGACGGGCACGCACGCAATCCGTGACGTCGACGCCGTGCGCGAAGACGCCGATGATCGCGCCATCCGCTCCCCGCCGCGCTTGATAGACGAAATCGACGTAACGTTCCTCTAGGGGGCCGTCTGGGCTGACCTGCAAGAGCAAGGGCATCTCTTTGCCGACAAAGGGCACCCCCGTCCGAAAAACCCCATCGAGTAATTCGATGAATCCCTGCCCCGCCACCTCGGGGAGGGCGACGAGCACTGGCTTGCCCAAGATGTCGCGGTGGCCCACGAGCTGATAATAGGCTTTGTTGACCATCTCAAACACATAGTCTCGGCCCACAAGCACCGCCATGAACGAGGGGGCTTGCTCAAAGACCTCCGAGAGGATGGCCAGTTCATCACTGGAGGTCGACGTTGTTCGTGAATTTGGCATAGTGCCCTTTCCCTGCCATAGGTGCCGCTGCCCTGGCCGCATCATTCAAATATGTGGAACACACCATCTGGCCTTGTCAATGGGCAGTGAAGACGTGCCGCGTCGGTTCCAGCCATGCGCTCATTCGCTCCCTGGCACCTCATCCTCGGGGCGCGGAATGGGGCGGAAACGCGGCAACGAGCGGTCGCCCCCCGCCGAGGGCAACGGGTGCGTCGTCTGTGGCGGGCGAAACTGCCCAGGCGACGGCGGCTCCGCTGGGGCGGCGTCAGGCGGCGACGGGCGTGGCCCCACGCCGGGGCGCGTCATCGCGCCGCGATAGGGGGGCGGCGCGGGCGCGGTCAGGGGAATCCCCGGCAGCGTCGCGGGCAACCGCTGAGTCGGCAGGTCCTCGGGCGCGGCGGGTGCCTCGGCGTCGATCTTGATGATGAGCAAGATGTCGCCGATTTGGATGTGGTCGCCATCATAGAGCAGACGTGGCGCGACCAGGGTCTCGCCATTGACGCTGGCCCCGTTGCTGCTGCCGACATCTTGCATGTAGATGCCCGTGGGCTGCACCACTAACTGTGCATGCACGCGCGAGACGGACGGATGCGGCAAGCTGACCAGATTGTTTTGGCCGCGCCCGATGGTGATGATGCCGCCCGTCACGGGCCAACTGCGCCCCGCCTCGGGGCCGGTCAGCACCATCAGCCGCGCCTGGGCATGGGGCTTCATATCTGGCAGTGCCACGCCGGGGAGGGCGAATTTCTCGGTGGGTTGCTCTTCGAGTACCGCCAGCCCCGTGGCATCAGTGTACGTGAAGCGGAGCTTGGTACCCGCGACCTCGACGATGTCGCCATTGCGCAGGGGCACCACGCCCAGCCCCGGTTGGCCGTTGACGACCGTGCCATTGGTGCTCTGGTTGTCGCGCAGGTAGGCGTGGCCGTGGTCCCAGCCGAGGATGATGTGGTAGCGCGAGGCCCGGTCATCATCCACGATGATGTCACAGTCCGACTGCCGCCCGATGAGGATGAACTGGCGCGTCAGCATCACCGGGATGCCCGCGTACTTGCCGTCGAGCTGTTCGAGCTGCCCCCAGGCGATGTCGTGGCCCAGCGGCTCGATGAAGCGCTCATCCGCGCTGACGCCCGAGTTTTCGCCATTGCGCGACTGGCCCAGCTTGCGCGAACGCCGCGTGCCAGGGCCGCGCCCAAAGGCCAGCATGGGCAACCCGCCCAGCGCCGCCAACGTCGCGCCCGCCAGGACAACGCCCCAACGGCGTCCCCGGCGCAGCGGTCGCCCACGACCTCGAATCATCATCATCACCCCTTCGTGTCTCTAGGGATGCCACCATGCCGGTCGCTCGCCAGCCTGGCATGCCACGGTCTACCACAAGAGGGAGTGTACCATAACTTGCTCGCCCTGGCAGCAAGGTTACGGCGTAGCGAAGACCTCCACCGCGTCGCCCGCGCGGGCGAACTGCGTGCCGTCGCCGCGCCAGACGAGGCCATTGCGGGGGGGTGGTCCCGGCCCGGTGATGGCCAGGGTCGCCAGGGTCGCGCCCGACTGCGCGTCGCGGCAGGTCCAGGTGGTCGGCGACTGGGCGGCATCGACGCTGATCAGCCGCGTATGGTCGGCGGTCAGCCAGAGGGTGATGGACGCGGGCGCGGTGGCGTTCGCCAGCCTGTGCAGCAGCGCCCCCGTGGCGGGGATGGCGGTGGTCAGCGCCTTGGCCAGGGCATTCGCCCCGCCGCCCGGCGCGCTCAGCGGCAGACGCGGATAGCCCCACAGCAGATAGCGGCCATCGGGAGACCAGCGCAGCCAGGCGGCGTGCGCGGCCTGGTCGGCATCGCTCAGGCCCAGCCACGTGCCGCCCTTGCCATCCGCATAGAGGCGCACCCCGCCCTCCCACAGGGCGAAGCGCCCCGCCGCCGTCGCCGTGGCGGACTGCACCTTGCCCCCATTCCCCCAGGCGAGATAGCCCGTCGCGGCGAAACGGCTGGCGGGCATGCTCTGCGCCACCGCACCGGTCACGGTGTCGAAGCTATAGAGGTCCGTGCCGGTGTTGGTGGGTAACGTGATGGTGCCAAACGCCTGACAGGCGCTCCCCTGCCACAGGGTGATGCGGGTGCGCCCCGCCCCGGCGAGGTGGGTGCCATCGGGCGACCAGGCCAGCGTCGCCGC
>JBBQSR010000064.1:0-11710 GCA_038234855.1 Ktedonobacterales bacterium
GAGGCGCTGGCGAGCGTGGGGGCCGTCGCCGCCGTCACCTTTGCCTCACGGCCAGCCGAGGCCGAGGCGGGCGCGCGCTTAGAGATGTTGCATGGGCAACTGGGCGAGGTCGTGGCGCACGCCATGCCGCAGGGCACCATCATCACCGTGCGCGACCTCTTCGCCCACGTTCCAGCGCGGCTCAAATTCCTGAAGTCGCGTCAGGGTGAGGCGGGCTATTGTGTGCAGATCCTTGAACGCTACGCGCTGGCATACCCCGAGATCGCCTTCACCGTGCAGAATGAGGGGCGGTTGGCGCTGCGTACCCCCGGCGATGGCACGCTCACCAGCGCCATCGCGGCGGTCTATGACCTGATCGTCGCGGAGGGCATGGTCGATGTCGCGTATGGCGACCCTGCCACCGTCGCGGCGCTGCCCCTGCTGGAACGCCCCCCCGTTGTTCGTGGCATGACCAGCCGCCCGGCAGTCTATAAATCCAACAAGCAGCATATGCACCTTTTCGTCAATCGCCGTTGGGTGCGCAGCCAATCGCTCGGCTATGCCATCGAGGAAGCGTACCATTCGCTGTTGTTGACCGGACGCCACCCCATCAGCGTCATCGACATCACCCTGGACCCCGCCCTGCTCGATGTCAACGTCCACCCCGCCAAGACCGAGGTCAAGTTCGCTCGCGAACGCCAGGTCTATGCCGCCGTGCAGCGTGCCGTCCGCGCCGCCATCATCAACACCACCGCCGCGCCCGTCGTTTCGTCGGGGGCCTTCACGATGGTCACCCCGGCTCCGGCAGCCTCATCGATAGGGCAAGAGGACGAGGGGGACGAGAGCGAACACGAAGGGCATGAAAATCCACGAACGACCCGAAATGGGGATGACATGCCGACCCAAGATGGGAATGCGTCAGCGTCGTCAGAGGATGCCGCGCCTTTGCCTACCGGGCCAGCGATGCGCGCGGTGGATGACGCGCCGCCGCCCACCGCGCCGCGCCGTGCCGAGCAGCCGCTGTGGAACGCCAACGAGATGCGCGGGGCCGAGCGCCCCCTCGATGTGCGGCACACGGCGGCGACGCCCCCACCGCCCAAGCGGCTCCCTGCCATGCGCGTGCTCGGCCAGATGTCGCAGAGCTACATCATCACCGAGGGGCCGGATGGCATGTACATGATCGACCAGCATGCCGCCCACGAGCGCATCTTGCTGGAAAAGATGGTGGCCCAGTGGCGCGCCCAGAGCCTCGCCGCCCAGGCCCTGCTGGAACCCGTCGTGGTGGAACTGACGCCCGATGTCTATGAGGCCGTCGAAGAGCGACTGGAGGATCTGCGCCGCCTGGGCTTCGATCTGGAACCCTTCGGCGCGGCATCGCTGATGGTGCGGGCCGTCCCCGCGCCGCTCGCCAGCCATGCCTCGGCGGATGGCCTGGCCGATCTGCTGCCCGACCTCGTCGGCGGCGACCATGTCGGCCACGCCGAAACATGGGAAGAGCACGCCCTGGCGAATATCGCCTGCCGCGCCGCCATCAAGGCGGGCAAATCGCTCGCCCCCGACGAGCAGCGCGAACTGGTGCGCCAGCTCGAAGCGGCGGGCGCGCGGCATAGCTGCTGCCACGGTCGCCCCACGACCATTCACCTCAGCCTCGACGCGCTCGAACGCGAATTCGCCCGCCGCTAGCGCAGGTCTTCGCCCGCGAAGGCGAGATGCGTGCCTTTACGCGCTGGCCGCAGGTGCACCGTCCACCATCCGTGCCAGCAGCCAGCGCGTGGCGACGACAGCGAGCAGCGACGCCGCCAGCAGCACCAGCGCGGCAGCCCCGGCGATGGCCTCCGTCGCGCCCTCGCGCTGCTCGATCAGGCTGATCGAGCGACCCGCCAGCACGTAGCCGCCAGGGTAGGCGATGACGGCGACGGCGCTGCGTACCCCCGCTTTGGGTTGCCACGTCACCAAGTTGACATCCTTGCCCTTGGCGTTGGTCAGCACGCCGGGGGGGATGGTAGGCGTCGTGCCATCTAGGCTGGCATCAGCGGCCACTACCTGCCCTTGCGCGTCGTAGATGATGAGGTATGGTGCCAGGCTGCTGGCCAGATCGACGGGATGCGCCGCGACGAGGCTCGCCGGTGTGGTGCCTGCTTGCAGGGCGGCACGGGCGTCCTGCGCCATCTGGATCTGCGGATCGTTCGCCGAGGTGCGATAGCTCTGCTGCACGGCGGCATAGACCAGCCCCGCGACGCCGATGATGACGATGGCGAGGGGAATCCAGTGCAGGAGGCTGGTGACGATGAGCTTGCGCCAACCATTCATGAGTGCATGTCTCCTTTGTGGGTGTGGTGGGGGCAACATTCGTTGCATCGATAGCCTACACCGCTCGGATGAGATGGTGATGAAGTCAGGCGCTCGCCCATCGTTTGCACGTGGCATTGGCGATACCGCTAGGTACTTCAGGGGAAAAGCTTGGGTGGTGAAATCAGGGCGCTCAAAAGCCAACCACTCAGGATAGCGAATCCATTCCAGGCAAGGTTCGACCAGAACGCGGCGCGTGGTCGGTGGTCATGCGCGTCGAGCGTCAGCGTAATCCAATATGTCAGCTTTTCGTCGAGGCTGAGGGTTGCGAGGCTCGCCATCGCGTGCTTGCCCTTCCCCTCGAAAGATTCCGTCACCGCTCGGTGTCCTTTGCTGCCCTGCACCGCGAGATTGAGCAGTGTCAGCAGGAAAGCGCCTCCCACGACACCGAGCAGGCCAAGTGCGAGATTCATGCGGTTTTTTCCTTACATTGCGGTTTGGTCGTCGTCAACCTCAATCGCCATAGATTCGAGGAAATCGCGAGCGTCCGTCAGCCCTTCTTCGGCATAGAGATGCCAGAAGTGCCACGCCTCGTTTTGCCGAAGGTCTGCCGGATAGGTGCGTAGCTCGCGCATGATGCGGCGAAATTGATAATAGGCTTGATAGGCGTTCGCGGCCCTTTCGGTGTCGCTGCCAAAGTCGTAACACAGATGCATCGTCAAGACGGCTTGATCATACGCGGTGGCGATGGAGGCGAAGGTGGCTTCAAAGGTGACATCAGACATGGGGTCCACTCCGTTCTCAATGACGAGGCTCAACTCTTTGGTGAGCATCAAGGCGTTTACGAGGATGCCAAATACGCTTTCGGTCACTTCGATGACGCGCTCATCGGGGATGCGGTCGAGCAGCTTTATTCCGATGGCGCTGGTGAGCATGGCCGCCTGTAGCCGCGCGAGTTCGTCTTGCTGCAAGCCGAAATGCTCGGCGACGCGGTGCAGGTCGCGCGGATTCAGGGTGGGAAAGCTCGTTGATGTCCCATCGAGCGACTGCCGCAGGCGACGCACCACCATGCGGTGAATGCTGATGGGCTGGCGTGTGAGATCCTCAAGACTGGTGCCATGTTGTGTTAAAATCTGAGAAAGCTCACGCGCGAAGTAGCTGGGAATGGTCATACGCATTGTCCTTTCTTTTTGAGTTGGCTCACAATTCTAGTATCCCATAGAACTCTCGAATCCGTAAGTGTACACGGTTGTGACGGGTCTCTGTGGATGACTATGAAGAAGCAGAAGAATGGCTTATAATGGGGAAGAGCGAGCGAAGCAGTGGCGCAGATCTGACGGAAGAAGGACCCCCATGTCACCAGCAGATGAGCAGTTTATCATCGATCACATCGCACGTCTCCCCCAATTCGGCACCTACGAGGGACGGCGCGCGTTCATCCAATCTACCGGCCTTTTTAGCGTCATTCAGCTTTCGGTGAATCTGCAAGGGACCCCGTTAGAGGCCGCCACCAACTTCGTGCTAAGCGTCGTGAACCGCGATGAACCGGAGGGATTCCAACAACTGCTGAGCACCTTAGCACACCAATATGGCGAGACGAGTCCGGCGCGCCAGCACATCGACGACATCGCGCGGGCGATGCGCCAGCAGGTGCTCCGCGTCGGGGCTGCCGTGGAGTGGAGCGGGACGGAAACCCCCGAATACATCCAAGAAAAATTTTATGGCAGTCCCCTCTATCCGGTCAATTTTCTGCAACGCGGGTTTCAACGCGCCCGCGCGGTCTCCCTCATCCAGCTAGGCAGCATCCTGGGGACGGGCGTGCTCATCGAGGAGAGCTTGCTGCTGACCTGCAAGCATGTGGTGCCGTCCGCGCAAGCGGCGGAGAGTGCCCAGTTCGTCTTTAACTATGAAGAGCGGGGCGCTGCCGCCGCGCCATATACGTGGAATGGACCAGGGAGCTATTGGCACAGCGATGCGCATGATATCGCCATCATCGAACTCGCGGGGACGCCAGGGAAAACCTGGGGGACCGTGCCGATCAGTGCCACCATCCCTCAGGCGGAAGAATACATCCACCTGATTCACCATGCCCTCGGCACCTACAAACGGGTTTCGCTGGGGGCGGCGGTCAGATTCGTTCAACCGGGAACGCTCGGCTATCTGGCGACGACGATGCCTGGCTCATCTGGCGCGCCGGTTTTCAACGACGCCTGGGAACTGGTCGCCATTCACCGTGGCAGCGAACACATCAAGCGAGGGTACCAAATGTATTCGCACAACGCGGGAACACCGATCCCCGCGTTCCGTGAAACGTTGCCCGCGCCGTGGCGCAAGCGCCTGACAGTGCAGGGCTAGTAGCGACAAGGGGGAAGAATCCACGATGACGAACCAGGATGAGCAATGGCTCGTGAGTTTGCTGGCACCGCGTCTAGAAGGGCACAAGCGCAACGTTTTTCTGGACAAGGTCGGATTGAGTCAGTGGAAGAACAACAATCTCGCGCCCGGTACGACCAATGAGCAAGCCGCGAACGCCATCGTGTATGGCCTGGCGACGACGCAGCAATGGCTGTTACTCACCAACGTCATCTTCGAGATGCGCATCGATACTGGCGAACCACCGATAGTCGCTCGGTTGAAGACGCTCGAACAGCAATGCCTGCAACGCGCTGGCGCTTCCCTCCTCCTCATGCGTTCCGTGGGAAACTCTGGGGCAATTCAAGGACCAGGCCCGGGACCGGGGCTGCGTCCAAGTCGTTTCCTCATTGACGGGGGCATCATAGCGGCCTTGGTGGCCTTGGTCATCATTTTCTATCCGTTCTTATTGACGTCTTTTCAGCATGTCATCAGCATGTCAGGCGTCCAGGTCACCGCCTCGGTGACGCCATCGAACATACCATCAAATGGTCCGGCTACCATCAACCGGCTTTTGACGTGCAGCACATGCGTCGATGATCCCCTGCAAGTGACTATTGACAACATCATCATTGATGCCGCCAATGGCCGCACCATTTGGAGCCTCACCATAAAAAATATCGGGGGAAACAGTATGGGTAATGTCTACTCGCGTGGAATCACGCTGCAAACAGTCGGCAGCACGATCCAGCCAGCTTCCGCGACAGGCTTTTCAAGTTTCTCAATAGATGTTGGCGCTAAGGCGACCCTTCAACTGATTTTCGCGTTCAACGTCGTTAAGGGAACACACTACATATTTACTATGCATCTTGCCTCTAACAGTGGCAGTGGCAGTGATATGTCGTTCGATCCAGTCGATTTCATGTTTTAGCGTTCGTCCAGATGGCTTCCCGTTGTGTGCGCTATACTAGGTAGCACGAGTATCACAGCGGGGAGAGAGTACACATGCAACCTTTGAACGCGGAGCAACTGGCCCAACTGAACGCGAGCGGGCAGCGTACCATGCAAGAGGCACTGTCGATGACCTTCACCGAGGTGACGGCGGAGCGCATCGTCGTGCAGATGGTCGTGACGGACGCCGCGCGCCAGCCCTATGGCATCGTCCATGGCGGCGCGACGGTGGCGCTGTGCGAGACGGCGGCCTCGGTCGGCACCGCCCTGGGCATCGACGCGACGAAATATTCCGCCGTGGGGCTAGAGATCAATGCCAACCATTTGCGCCCGACCCGCGCGGGCACGCTCACCGCGACGGCGACGCCGCTGCACCGGGGCCGCACCACCTGGGTGTGGGACATCCGGGTCACGAACCAAGAGGGTAAGTTGACCGCCATCTCGCGCTGCACCGTCGCCGTCATTCCCATCGACCGTTTGCACCCTTAGCCTCGTCCTGCCAAGCGACGATGGGGTGAGCGAACCGCGCCGCGTGTGTATGATGATCGCAGCTACCATGAGCGCATCAATTAGGTATGCGCGCTCCGCAGGCGTGGGTCGGTACGCCCTGCTTGACGTGCCCGCCGCTACGTGGCACAGTGCATGCAATGCATACCTGATACACCATTCAAGCAAAGGAGCGGCGATGATCCCCCACTATGCGGTCGGCGAACGGCGCGATGCCGAGCGTTCACGCCAGGGATTGGCGGCAGCCGGATTCGGCATTCTGGTGAATCTCGGGCTGATCGTGCTCAAAGGCACCATCGGCATCGTCGGCCACAGCCAGGCGCTGATCGCCGACGCGGTGCTCGCCGGCGCGGACCTGCTGACTTCCTGCATCGCAGCGGCATCGTTTCTGTATTCGCGGCGTCCAGCGGACTGGAACCACCCCTATGGCCACGAGCGCGGCGAGGCCTTTGCCAGCACCATCGCGGCGGTGCTCATCTCGGTGGCAGGGGTGGGCGTGGGCTACGACAGCCTGGTCGCCCTGCTGGCGCGGCACCCCGAAACGCCGTCGGCGCTGACCTTCGTCGCGGCGGCGGTGGCCATCGTCGTCAAGATCGGCATGAGTCGCTATGTCGGCGACCTAGCGCGGCGCATCCATAGCAAATCGCTGTTGGCCGAGGCGCGCGACCATCTGGTCGATGTCGTCGCGTCGGTGCTGGTCATCGTCGGCATTACGCTGGCGCGCTGGGGACTGCCGTGGTTCGACGCCGTGGCGGGGCTGGGCGTCGCGGGCTTCATCCTTGTCACCGCTGGGGGCATCTTGCGCGACGCGGCGGGGGAACTGCTCGACACCAGCCTCTCGCCCGACCAGCGTCGCCGCATCATGGCGGTGGTCGAGGCCGTCCCCGGCGTCATGCGCGTGCCTGGCATCGCGGGCCGCACCATTGGCTATACCACCCTCGTTGAGCTGCACGTGGACCTGGACCCCAAGCTGACCGTCGGCGAAGGTGCCCACATCGTTGACGCGATCAAAGAACAGGTGCTGGCGGGCGTCGACGACATCCGCACCGTCGTCGTCGAGATCAACACCGACCAGTTCGAGCCAGAGGCCCTGCACCTCGGCCCGCCAGGACGCGCGCGATAGGGCGACAGATGGGGGACGACAGGGGAGCGGGAACGGCGGGCGGTTGAAACCGCGCCGCTGCCCGCCGTCCTTTCCCTGCGCTGTCGCCTCGTCCTTCTCGTTGTCACCCGCTTCCCGTGAAAACTTCACAGAGGCCGCCAGAGCTTTGACACCTCGCGGCCTGGGTGCTACACTCTGGGGGAAGTACGGCCCCGGCAACGCGCGACAGGAGTGGAATGCATGCGGATCGATCTCCCCATTCGGCGGTTATTGAACGTCTTCATTTTGCTCTTCGTGGGCATCTCGGGCGTGATGGTGTATCTGCAAGCGACCCCCGAGGCGCAGGTGCTCACCGCGTCGGACTACAATCCGCGCCATTGCGTGCAAGACGCCGTGCCCCAACGTGGGACGATCTATGATCGCAACGGCATCAAGCTGGCGTACTCCGAACCGGACACGACTCAGCCATGCGGTTGGCGGCGGCATTACACCGACCCGACGTTGGCACCCCTCATCGGCTATTTCGATCCATCCGGTTTCGGCACGACGGGGCTAGAGGCCGCCTATAATGACGTGCTCAGCACGGCGAATGCGACGGTGGTGTCGCCCGGCATCGACAACAGTGTCAATCATTTGATCGCACAGGTTACGCACACGCGCAGCTATGGCAGCGACATCTATCTCACCATCGACGCGCGCATCCAGCAAAAGGCGAACGCCGAGTATAGCAACCAGATCAACTGTTCGGGCCAAAACCCCGCGCAAACGGGGAGCCTACTCGTCGAGGCCCCCCAGACCGGCGAGATGCTGGCCTATATCAGCCACCCTGGCTTCGACAATGACAAGCTCGTTGACCACACCCCCGCCGGCGATGGCAGCGGCCTCACCGTTGGCCAGGAATATTGGAATGTGCTGCTGCGCGACCCCAGTCGCCCGCTCATCAACCGCCCCGTGATGGATACGCTCGTGCCGGGGTCCAGCTTCAAGACGCTGACGCTCATCGCCGCGCTCGACAGCCAGCAATTCACGACGCAGTCCACCTTCACCGAGGGGGAATCGAAAGATTACGTCGTCAACGGCTTCGACATCAACTCGAACAATCTGAACGACTACCCCGGCATCCCCTCCTCGAAGATCTTCCCGATGGATCTGGTGCACCAGTACGCCTTCAGCAACAATGTCGCTTTCGCGCGGCTGGCGGTGGCACTGGGCAAGGAGCGCTGGCTGTACTACGCCCAGGCGCTCGGCATCAGCTATGGCAACCATGTCGTCAACATCCCCTTCGACGTGCCCGTGGCGCACAGTTGGGCCTTCCAGCCCAGCGCCCAGACCGAGTGGGACCGCGACAACGTGGCGCTGGCGAACGCGGGCTTTGGCCAGGCGCGGCTGCAAGTGTCGCCGCTGGCGATGACGGTCATGACCAGCACCATCGCCAATGATGGCAAATATCAAAAGCCTCATGTGTTGCTGAAACGCGTCGCGCACGGCGTGGCGGTTGGCTCGGTCCCCGCCGTCGCGCCCCAGACGATCCAGCAGGTTTTCTCGCAGACGACGGCGCAGGGGATGCGGACCGCCATGCGCGCCGTGGTGATCTATGGCTCCGTCGGGGCCAGCGGTCCCAATGTCGCCCCGCCCGTCAACTCGCCCGTGATGATGGGCGGCAAAACGGGCACGGGTGAGACGGGGAATGGCTCGCCGCAAACCTGGTGGATCTCACTGGCCCCGGCGGACCTCAGCAATCTGAGCAATCTGCCCCGTCTCGCCATCGTCATCCAAAAAGAGCAAGACGGCGAGGGCGCGTGTCAGGCCCCCATCGCGCAATCGATCTACCAATACGCGTTGCCGCTGGTGGGCTATCCGCTGAGCTAGGGCGGCCATACCATCACGACATCGCTGGGGCGGCGAACTGACGAAAAGGCGTCGGTTTGCCGCCCCCGTATTTCCGAGATCTGCTGGGCAAAACTCGCTGACATAAAAGTACCAGGGACTAATTGCCCCCTTGCGCGAATAGAAAATATGTTCTATACTCTGTGCAGAGGGTCGGTGAGGACATTCCACGCTGGCCGGAGTGTTCGCGCCGACCCTCTCACCATGAAACCCCAACATGGTGCTTGCGCTATGGTGCCTTCCGCTATAGCGCGCCGGGGGGTTGTGACCCCAGCACAGCTACCCCGGCGCGGCGCAACCGCTCCTCTTTACTACCTGGATGATACGCCCTACTATGGCGCGACACCCTTCCCCTGCTCATACCCGATTTTCTGCCATATCGCGCCTCTCCCTCCTGTTGAGATGATGGTGTAACGATCCTGTCATGTAAACACCTCGTCGCCCTTTTCTACGGCCCTATACAAGATGTACGGATGGTCGTCCGCATCCCTGAAAGTGCATATGCAACTAAATGGTCGAAAGAATTGGTCTATTTGCGCATCACTCGTGTGTTGGAGCAGTGACAGACGCGCCCTCTAATGCCACGAGGCGTTGTTTCATGCGACATGAAGGATATTGCATATGCAACGATATGGCCGTGCATTCCATGCTCCCCCCTTGACACGGACTGGCATCTCGATATATCTTTAGTGCGACGATATATCGAGATGTGGAAGGGACACGAGACGATGTTTGATGACCTCTTGCAGTTCGCCTGGGGGGGGCCTGGCGGTCCGCGCGGCCCAGGGGAGGATGCCGACGAGGCGCGCGGTCCCCGTGGCACTTGGCCTCCGTTTGGTGGTCCGCAGTTCCGCCATTTCTGGGGAATGTTTGGTCCTGGCGCGGGCGGGCGGTCGCGTGGTCCGAACATGTATGGACGTGGCGACCTGAAATTCGTGCTGCTCGATCTGCTTCAAGAGCGGCCCAAGCACGGCTATGAAATGATCAAAGAGCTAGAGAGCCGCGCGGGGGGCTTTTACACCCCCAGTGCCGGGGCGGTCTACCCCACGCTGCAACTGCTGGAGGATCGCGGCTGGGTGACGAACGAGACGGTGGAGGGCAAAAAGGTCTACACCATCACCGACGCGGGTCGTGCCGCCCTGCTGGAGCGCAATGAGCGGCCTCAAGAGCCGTCACCCGGCCCCGATGGCCCTGGCCCCGGTTTCGGCCCACGTCACCATGGCCACCAGGGGCCACGCGGTCCCTGGGGTCGTCATGCCCCCCCCGAACTCGAAACGCTGGGCCGCGAAACCTTCGAGGTCGCGCGCCTGATGCGTGATGCGGTGATGCAAACCCAAGGCGACCCCGCGAAACTCAGCGAACTGCACAAAATCGTGTCGGAGACGCGCACCGCGCTTGAAGCCTTTGTGCGCGGCAGCGATACCCCGCCGCAGGGGGGGCCACCACCCGCGCCCAAGCCGCCTGAGGTGGTCTGAAGCCCCCTTGTTGCTGGCTGACAGGGATACCTGGACTCTGTAGTACATTGGTCCTGGTTGCTCTTGACACCCTTGACCCGCATCTGGTTCGACAAGACGACACGAGATGCGGGTCGCTCGTTGCCCCAAAACATAGCCGTCAGCGCGGATCGCAGGAAGCGACTGTTGCACATGCTGTAATGTTTATCGTTGCGTTTCTTGTGTGTATTTCGGGTTCTCCTGTTTGACATGCGTGTGGTATCATCCTTCAACGTGAGCGATGACGTTCAGGGAACGACGCGCCACGACGCGGGATGGAGCAATTTCCGTCCCCGAGCGAACATTCGCGTGTGTTGGTAGTTGGTTGGTGTGGCGGGGTCTGCGCAGTGCAGTCATCACTTCCCCGAAGGTGCCTTCCCGATACCAGCTTTGCGCCAGTCGATAGCCAGGTAGCATCTGGGCTGTTCGCTGGCTGCAACCGCACGCTGTTCTAAAGAAGGAAGTTCATGAAACGTTTTGTTATTTCGGTCGCCATGTGTGCCAGCGCCGCGCTGGCTGTCCTGGCGGCTTCTCCGGTACAGGCCAAGGCTGATATGCGCGCGGGATGCGTCTACGCGGTGCAGCCGGGCGACACGCTCAGTGCCATCGCGACGCGCTTCAATGCGTCGTGGCCCGCCCTCTATGCCCTGAACCAAGAAACCGTCGGCAGCGACCCAAATATGATCGTGCCTGGTCAACAGCTCGCCCTGTGTGGCACCGCGAATGTCGCCCCCGCGCAGGTCGCCGCCGCCGCTGCGCCCGCCCTACCGCACGTGAATGCGTCGCGTGGTGCCGCCATCAGCGTGCCCGCCCCCACGCAGCCCCGCCCCGTCGTGGCCGGTCCCTCGGGTGGCAGCGTGCAAGCGATGATCAACAGCACCTTTGGCAAATATGCCTGGTCGGCGACGCGCATCGCCCGCTGCGAGTCGAGCTTTGACCCGAACGCCCGCAACTCCATCGCAGTCTATTACAATGGCCACTATCTCGGCCACGCGATGGGCGTCTTCCAGATCGTTGACGCGACCTGGGCCGGGACCTCTTATGCGAAATACAGCCCCTACAACGCGTGGGCCAACATCCACGCCGCGTATGAGATCTTTCAGCGCGACGGCTATACCTGGCGCGAATGGCAGTGCCAGCCCTAATCATC
>JBBQSR010000065.1:0-11650 GCA_038234855.1 Ktedonobacterales bacterium
GCTTCGGCGCGTTCTGCGTGCCGGGCATGCGGCTGAGCCTGACGGGCGACGCCAACGACTACGTCGCCAAGGGGATGACCGGCGGCGAAATCGTCATTACCCCGCCGCATCAGCGCGCCTTCGACCCGCACACGCAGGTCATCGCGGGCAACACCGTGCTCTATGGCGCGACGGGCGGTATGCTGCTGCTGCATGGTCGCGCGGGTGAACGCTTCGCGGTGCGCAACAGCGGCGCGGTGGCCGTCGTCGAGGGCGTCGGCGACCACGGCTGCGAATACATGACGGGCGGTGCGGTCATCATTCTGGGGCCGACGGGGCGCAACTTTGGCGCGGGCATGTCGGGTGGCATCGCGTATGTTTTCGACCCAGAATCGCAGCTTCCCGCGCGCTTCAATGGCGAGGCGATGCACCTAGAGCGCGGTCTGCGGCCCGAGGAGGCGCGCGACATCGGGGCGCTGCTGCACCATTACGTGACGAAGACCGGCAGCCCCTTCGCCGCTGAACTGCTGACCGATTGGCAAGCGGCGAGCGCGCACTTTTGGCGCATCGCCGCCGGGGCCAGCAGCAGCGAACTGCACCCGCTGAGCGTGGTGATGGAGCAATTCGCGGTTCGGTCGCTTTCCGCCACGGCCTGACGTTCCCCGGTGGGATATCGTATGATCACGGCATCACGTGGATGTGAGAAAGGAAACATGCGGCGCGCGGGGTCGCGTGTGCCCCTACCCGAACCTCGCCTGTGGGGCGTCTCTTATGTCGAGATGCCCCACAGGTGGGGACGCCGCGCCCAAAAGAAGGATTGAGTTTCCATGATAGCTGTCACGTTGCTGACCAATGTCCCTACCCCGGCTGACCATCCGCTGCTGCACGCGCTGCGCCAGATCCCAAGCATCACTGTGGAGGTGACGGACCAGCCCGCCCGCCTAGAAACCCTGGACGCGGCGGCGGTGGTGGTGGCGCTGCTTGATCCATCATTGCCACATGCTCCCTTGACGGAGCGCGCGGAGTCCGCGTTGGTGCGGCACCTGCGCCATGGGGGCGGCTTCGTGGCGATCGGCGCGACGCTCGCTGCTTGGTCGGGTGCCGACAAACTGCTTTTCGCCCTGGGCTACCCAGGTGGCATGAACGCGCCACGCTGCGAGATCATCGCCGAGACGACGAACGCGCATCCGCTCACCCGCCGGATGCCAGCGGCATTCATGCTGCGCGACGCGCCGACGCTGCTGAGCGACCTGCCCGCCGACACGGTGCCCCTGCTGCACCTGATCTGGCAGATGCGCCCCGCGACGCTGGCCTATCTGCGCCCGGTCGGCAAGGGCCGTGCCGTCGTGGTGACGCTGGGCCGCGAGGCGACCGCGTGGGAGGAACCGACGCTCGGGCAATTCGTCGCGCGGGCCGTCGGCGCGGCGGCAGGCCAAGAGGAAGGGCCAGCGATCAATGTCGCGATGATCGGCTATGGGGCGATCGGGCGCGAGCACGGCGAGGCCATCAGCCAGGTCGCGGGCCTCCATTATGCGCTGGTCTGCGACAAAAATCCCGCCCGGCTCGCCGAGGCTCAGGCGGTCTTCCCCGGCGTGCGTACCAGCCTGGACCTCAACGAGATCGGGGATGACGTGGGCATCGACGCGGTCATCATCTCGACGCCGCCCAACTCGCATGCGCGTATCGCGGCGCAGATGTTGCGCGCGGGTAAGCATGTCATCGTCGAAAAGCCCTTCTGCCTGACGGGGGCTGAGGCCGACGAATTGATCGCCCTCGCCGCCGAGCACCAGCGCGCCCTGACCGTCTATCAGTGCCGCCGCTGGGACGCGGATTATCTGGCCATCCAGCAGGTCGTCAGCGCCGGGGCCATCGGCGATCCCTTCCACCTCGAAGCGTTTATCGGCGGCTTTGACCATCCCTGCAATTACTGGCACTCCGACGCCGCCATCTCTGGCGGGGCCATCTATGACTGGGGATCGCACTACCTCGACTGGATACTCAATCTGGTGCCAGACCGCGTGGTGAGCGTGCGCGGCACCGAGCATAAGCGCGTCTGGCATGATGTGACGAATGCCGACCAGACCCATGTGCATCTGCAATTCGCGGACGGGCAAGAGGCCGATCTGCTGCAATCCGACATCGCCGCCGCCCTGAAGCCGAAGTGGTACATCTTGGGGACGGGCGGGGCGATCGTGGTGGATTGGCGGACCATGGCGGTGCCGTCGCGCACGTGGTCGGGCGCGCTCAGCGAAGATCGCCTGGCACCCTCTGAGGCGCTGCCCACCGTGACGGTGCACGAACGCGACGGGCGCGGCCTGGTGCATGCCCGCACGCTGACGCTGCCCACGCCGCCGCTGCACGCCTTTCACCGCAACTTCGCCGACCACCTGCACCTGGGCGTGCCGCTGGCCGTCACCCCCGCATCGTCGCGCCGCAACGTCATCGTGATGGAGGCCGTGCGCCAGTCCGCCGCGCAAGGGGGCATCACCATCCCCGTCGAGGTTTAGCCGCTCGTGCCCAGCGCCCCCGCGCGAACCGCACTGACGAGGTAGAGCGACCCTGTCACGATGATCAGATCATCGGGGGCGGCACGCTGGCGGGCATACCGTACCGCTGCCTGGGGATCGCGCACGATCTCGGCGGGCAGGCCCAGGGCCGCTGCCTGCGCCGCCAATGTCGATGCGCTCGTGACCGCGCGGTAGGGCATCGGTGGCTCGGTCATGATGAAGGTCGCGTGTCGTAGCCACTGCAACGCCCCAAGTATCTGCCCGACATCTTTGTTTTCCATCACCCCAAAGACCAGCCAGATGGGGGCATCGGGAAAGAGGGTGGCGACCGTCTCGGCCAGTGCCCGCAGCTTATCGGGATTATGCGCGATATCGAGCAGCACCGTCGGGCGCTGGCCGACCAGCTCGCAGCGCCCTGGCAGCCAGGCATGCGTGAGGCCGTCGTAGATCGTGGCATCCGTGAGCTGGGGGACGAGCGCGCGCGCGGTGCGGATGGCCAGCGCCGCGTTGTGCGCGTAATGCTGGCCGACGAGCCGCAAACGACAGTCGGGCAGCGCGCCGCTCGGGTCCGTATAGGCGAAGCGTGTGCCGTGCCGCGTGATCTGCACATCATCAAGGTGAAAGTCCGTGGCGAGGGTGCTCAGGGGGGCACCGACGAGGCGTGCCTGGGCCTGGATGATCCGGCGTGGTGCGGCCTCGGTGACGCCACTGATGACGGGGGCGTGCGCCTTGATGATGCCCGCCTTATGGAAGGCGATCTCGGGGAGGGTCGCGCCCAATGTCGCCTGGTGGTCTAGCCCGACGGATACGATGGTCGCGGTGGCGGGCGTGACGACATTGGTTTCGTCGTAGCGCCCGCCCATGCCCACCTCGATCACCGCTAACTCGACGCGGGCACGCGCGAAGGCGACCAACATCACCGCTACCCAGATCATCTTGAGGTGTGGCGCGAAATCCGTGAGGCGCGCGGTGAGGCGTGCCAGCGCCGCCGCCACCTCAGCGGTGCTGGCGATGAAAAGGGCATCAGCGATAGGTACCCCGTCGATCTGAATCCGCTCTTGGGGTATGGTCAAGTACGGGCTGGTATAGAGTCCCGTGCGAAGGCCCGCCGCGTGCGCGATGGCCTGAAGCATGGTTGCCGTCGATCCTTTACCACTCGTGCCCGTGATATGCGCGACGCGTAACCCCGTCTCGGGGTGCCCGAGTTCCGCCATCAACGCGTCCATGTAGGGATAGCGCGTGATGCTGCGCAGGGGCGGTGGCAGCAGATGAAAGACATCGGGCGGGCGCATGGCGGCGCCTTCGATAAACTCGATGGCATCTTGAGCGGTCGCGAAAGACATGGCTACGGCTTTTCCCTTCGCATTCAGGTGGCTTCCCCACTCAGCCAGCGCGATTGGCGTGCCACCCTTGGCGATGTCGTGGGTAGCGTGCCAGGGTAACTATGGCATAGGCGGCTATGGCGACACAAGCGCGAAACCCGCAGCGGCGGAGAATCCGCTACGATGAGCGAACAGCACTGCGAGGATGGTGCCGAGATGCCTTGCACCAAACCGATACTGGGGCACTACGATTCTCCGATTCCCCATTACTCCGCTCCATAAAAAAATTTGCAAAGATATACCTGCGCGAAAATTCCCATAGTTCTGTATCATCGCGTATATTTGGACATATTCGATAAAAGAGATATCCCTTGCCAACGCCAGATGAGGGCACCCAGGTACGTGACGAAGGCGAGGAGGCTGATGCAGACACTGATGGGATAGCCGCTATAAAAGCCGATCGTGATGCCACCCCACGTGACCACCAGGGCGATGCCAACGGCCAGCGCCAGCGCGCGGAAGGGCCGCGCCGTCAGCGCCTGGGCGATGGCCGCTGGCAGCAACAAGAGCGCGAAGATCAACAACGCCCCCACTGCCAATGTCGCCACGCTCACCGTCACCGCTACCAACGCCATGAAGAGCAGCCCTAAGCGCCGCACCGGCACACCCCGCGCCGCCGCCACATCCGGGTCCAGCGAAGCGAAAAGTAACGGGCGCGCGATTACCAGCAGCACCAGCAGGGCCAAACCGCTCACCAGGGCGATGCTCACCATCTGCGCGTTCGATACCCCCAGCACATTGCCAAAGAGTACCGCCACCCCCGAAAAGCCCGTGCCCCTGCCGCTGCCGTGCTGGGTGAAGAGGAAGAGGAACAGGTCGCCCAGCCCCAACACCCAGGCCAACACCGTGCCGATGGCGACATCGCGGCCCCGCAAGCGTTCCCCCAGGCCGCCCATCGCCAGCGCCACCACGATGGTCGTCCCCAGCAGCGTCAGCAGGGGATTGAACCCCAGCGCGGCCCCGCCAAGCGCCCCCGTGAAGGCGACATCCGAGAGCGATTCCCCGGCGAAGGACTGGTGGCGCAGCACGACGAAGGTGCCTACCATGCCCGCGATGACGCTCACGAGCGTCCCGGTCAGCATGGCACGCCGCATGAAATCATAGGCCAGCATATGCTGGACATCTTGCCAGAGATTGAGGGTGAAAGGGGGAAGGCCGCCGATGAGATAGTGCATATTAACGTGCCCCCTCCGCTGGTGGCGCGGCCAAGAAACGCTGCCAGCGGGGCCACAGCCAGCGCCCGCCCCGCACCACCACATACGCGGCAAAGGCGAAGGTCGTGATGAAAAAGCCAACAGGATACGGCCAAAAGAAGCCCACCGCTAGCCCCAACCAGGTAAAGAGGATGCCCAGCCCCACCGCCAGCGCGATGGCGACCAGGGGCCGGGTGGTCAGGGCATTGGCGATGGCGGCGGGCGTCACGAGCAGAGCGAAGATGAGCAAGACGCCGATGACCTGCACTGCCAGCGCGACGACCAAAGCCAGCACCACCAGATAGCCCAGCCCCAGCGCCCGCACCGGCACGCCCCGCGCCGCCGCCACATCGGGGTCCAGCGAGGCGAAAAGCAGGGGCCGTGCGCTGACGATGGCGAGCAGCACCACGGCGAACCCCGCCCACAGGATCAGACGCACATCTGCGTCACCGATGCCCAAAGGATTCCCAAAGAGCACCGCATAGATGCCGCTGCCATAGGCGCTCTTGGCGAGATGCAAAAAGAGATAGCCAAATGCTAGCGACGCGGTGAAGATCGCCCCCACGGCGATATCATTTTGGCGGGTCTGTCGCGTCCCCAACCCCAGCGCCTGAATGCCGAGCGCCGCTAAGATGCCCGCCAGGAAGAGGCCGATGATCGGCGAGGCCCCCACCAGGGTGGCCCCCGTCGCCCCTGCGAAGCCGACATTCGCCAGGCTGTGCCCCGCGAAGCTCTGGCCGCGTAGCACCATGAAATAGCCGACGATGCCCGCGATGATCGCCACGACCGTCCCCGCCAGGTACGCGTTTTGCATGAAATGGTAATAGGTGAGGATCTGATAGTCCGCAACGAGATCCCACGAGGGGCCGATGGCATCAGTGATGACCATGATAGCTGACCTCTTCGCCCTCCGGTTGGCCCACGACGACGATACGTCCATCGCTGGCGTGCAGCACCTCCACCGTGGTGCCATAGAGGCGCGACAGGGTGGCGGTGGTGATGACCTCGGCGGGTGCGCCCACCGTCACCTGGCCCCGCGCGACGTAGACGACGCGGTCTAGCGCGGGCAAGATGGGGTTGACATCGTGCGCCACCAGCAATACCGCCGCCTCGGTTTCGCGCGCGATGGCGCGGATGACCCCGGCAACGGACCCCTGGTTGGCGAGGTCCAGGCTATCGAGCGGCTCATCCAGCGCCAAGATGCGCGGCTCCGTCACCAAAGCCTGCGCGATGAGCAACCGCTGCTGCTCGCCCCCCGAGAGTTCGCCGATGGGGCGGTCGGCATAGGCTGCCGCGCCGACCATGTCGATGACGCGGGCCACCCGCGCTGCCGCCGCGCGCTCCGTCGCGGTGCGGATGAAGGGCAACGGCACGCCCCAGCGGTCGCCATCGAGCCCCAGCCGCACGATGTCGCGGCCCCGCACGCGCACCTCGGCATCGAAGCTGCGCCGCTGCGGCACATAGCCGATGGCAGGGTTGCCCCGCCGCGTTGGTTGGCCGAGCACGCTGATGCCCCCCGCGCTGAGCGGCAGCAACCCTAAGATCGCTTTCAGCAGGGTCGACTTGCCCGCGCCATTTGGCCCCAGGATGGCGATGAACTCGCCCGCCGCGACATCGAGTGTGACGTCTTGCCAGATGGCGCGCGTCCCCAGCCGTACCGCCGCGTCGCGGACCCGAATGATCGGCTGTGGCGACGCGTCATCCCCCGTTCCCGCCCTACCTTGCCCATGCGCCATGCCTGTCAGCCCTTCTATCACGCCATCTCCGCGTATCGCGCTGTTTTCGCGGGCCACGCCAGCAGCAGCGCGGCGGCCCCGAGAAATTGCGACCGCCTCGCGGAGATGGTACAATGCCCGAATAAGATGTTGAATCGAAAATACCACGGAATGATACCAAGTGTCAAGAGCAGGGGACGGAAGGCATCGCCGCAGGCTTGCATGATCTGGAGAGTGCGCGCATGAACCAACACGTGACCATCGACCAAATGCTGGCCGCCTTTGAGCAAGCGGGAATGCGCACGACGCGTCCGCGCCGCGCCATGGCCGAGCAACTCGTCGTTTGGGGGGCCGCCGAGCGTGAATTTTCGAGCGAAGACCTGTGGCACGCGGTCCAGGAAAAAGCACCATGGGTCGGACGTGCCACCGCCTATCGCACCGTGCAATTGCTGCAAGACCTGGGATTTCTCGACCGCGTCACCTTTGCTGATGGCACCGAACGCTATCACGTCGTCGCGGCGGGCCATGGGCACCATCACCACCTGACGTGCGAGGTGTGCCACCGCATCGTTCCGGTGGATGCCTGCATCGCTCCTGCCGCTTTCGAGACGATGGCCCAGCAATCGGGCTTCGCCATCTCGGGCCATCGCCTCGAAATCTTTGGCCGCTGCCCCGCCTGCCAGGCCGACTCGTTGCGCTAGCCCGTGTCCTTTTGCGACAGCGTGCATGATGCGTCGTAGCCAAGCGCACCCTCTCTGCTCATGCTCCCCCCTCTACCCTTCACCCTTGACATCGCTTGCGGTCCTCATCTATACTCTCACTGTATCAAGAATGATTATCAATAACAAATGAAGGGAGGGGATGTCATGCGGAGTATCGATGCGCTCAGCCAGCAGGTGCGAGCGCAGGGTGGCAAAGTCACCCCCCAACGCGTCTTCATCTGGCGCGCCCTGGCGGACGACGATACCCACCCCACCGCCGAGGAACTCTTTGGGCGGCTCCAAGTGACCGTCCCCAACCTTTCGCGCGGGACGCTCTATCATACCTTGAATGAACTGGTCGAGTGGGGCGAGGTGCGTCGCTTCGACACAGGCGACGGCCACATCCATTTCGATCCGAATGTCACGCCGCACGCGGAGGTCATCTGCATGCGCTGCCATCAGGTGCTCGACGCGCCCGAGGTCGCGGTGCCCGTGACCCTGCCCACCCATCTCGCGGGCTATCGCATCGTGACCCGTTCCGAACAATACTACGGCTATTGTCCTGCCTGTCAGGCGCTCATAGCCGCCAACGCCTCGCAGGAGACACCCGCCTCATGACCAGTCCCTCGACCACGCGCCAAGCGCGTCTGGCAAAAGTGTTCATGGCGCTCGGCATGCTCGGTGTCGCGCGCCGCCTCGATCCATCAACAGGGGCCTCGCCGCAAAACGCGGAGGAAGCCCAGTCCTTCGTCCTGCGCATCGTGCAGCCCGGATTGGCTGGCCTGATGGATGGCTCGGTGTCGACGCTGGCCCCCATCTTTGCGACCGCGTTCGTGACCAATGATCCCATCAAGGCCTTTCTGGTGGGGATGGCCTCGGCGACGGGCGCGGGCATCAGCATGGCCTTTTCCGAGGCGTTGTCTGACGACGGCACGATCACGGGCCGGGGGAATCCCTGGATGCGCGGCGGCATCACCGGGCTGATGACCTTCCTGGGGGGATCGCTGCATACGCTGCCCTTCTTGCTGCACAACATCCACACCGCCCTGGCCGCTGCCTACATCGTAGTCGCGGTCGAGTTGGTGGTCATCGCGGCCATTCGCCATCGCTTCTTCAAGACTAGTTGGGCGCTTTCCATCATGCAGGTGGTCGGCGGCGGGACGCTCGTTTTCATCGCTGCCATCATCTTTGGGCATGCTTGATAGTAGCGCGTGTACCCGATAGTAGAGCGGGATATGGTATCGGGTACCCGGTTACTTCTCTGTCATATCGATAGTGCCCATGGGGACATATGGTATTTCCCTGTTTTCTTGTATCAACTCCCCGATGCATCAGCTTTTATGGCGCGCATGAACCGCACGTCCCCTGGGCCGCTCAGCATGGGACGCGTCACACCGAAGCGCGTTCGATCAAGCGACAGGGCAGGTGCACCTGTGCTGGCGGCGCATCGCTGGCGTGGTCGAACTGACCAAACAGGTACTGCACCGCCCATTGGCCCATCGCGTAGTGGGGAAGTTCGAGGGTGGTGAGGGCCGGACGCAGATAGGCAGCGATGATCTCCTGGTTATCGAAGCCCACGATGCCCACATCGTCAGGAATCCGCAGACCGCGATCGCGTACCGCGTCATAGGCACCCATGGCGATGTTATCATTGCCGCAAAAGATCGCGGTCGGTGGCACGGGCAGGTTCAGCAATTGTTGCGTCAGGGTATACCCGCTATCGGCGCGGCTGTTGCCGTTGACCACCAGGGCAGGGTCGAAGGGGATGCCGCCCCCGGCCAACGCTGCCTGATACCCAGCGAGACGACCGGTGGCCGCCGGAAGGTCGGGTTGCAAGTTGATGAAGCCGATGCGCCGATGCCCCTTGTTGATGATATAGTCCGTGGCGGTGCGCCCCCCGGCGATCTCATCGGGTGTGACGGAGGCGAGGGAGCCGTCCTGGCTATAGCAGTCAAGGAGCACGGCGGGGGTTTCACGCAGCGTCGCGGGCAGCGTCACCTGTTGGTGATGCATGGCGGCATAGATGACGCCCTCGACGCGCCGCTCGAGCATCATCGTGATCGCCGCGTCGGTCAGGGTGTGGTCGCCATCGGTATTGATAATGGTCAACAATTTTTGGTTGGCCCAGGCATAATCCTGCGCCCCTTTGATCATTTTTCCGGCGAAGGGGGTGGTGGCGATCTCATCACTGATCAAGCCGATCGTGTTGGTGCGGCCCCGTCGCAGGCTGGCCGCCGCAGCGTTGGGGCGATACCCTAGCTGTTGGGCCGCTTCCCACACCCGGTCGCGGGTTTCCTGCGGGAGCGTGACGGTGCGGTTATCATTGAGCACATAGGAAACGGTAGATTGCGCGACACCCGCCAGGCGTGCGACATCATAGGTGGTGGGTCGTCGTGTGGTGGGACGACTCTCTGGTTGTGCATCCTTGGATTGCGATCTCGTCATGGTGAGTTCCTTTAGGGGTGCGACGTTGGGATTTCATCGAATGTCGCATTGAGCATATCCCATACGTGTACTTCCAGGGGGAGGCTATCAGACAGACCGCCAGCATATGTCAGGGTTGGGCGTGTGCTGGCCTGGCTATGGGGATAGATGCGCTTGGTTAAACTGGCCTGTCCTTGCACGAAGCATTCCAGCACCGATCGGTCAAAAAAGCAGCGCAGGCGCAGGGGCATCCCTGGTGTGAGGGTGAATGGCAACCATTCTTGCGCTCCACCGTCAGGGGCACATAAGCGTGTGACACACCGCACCAGATCGACCTCGACGGTAGCGAGTGCCGTTCCGTTTTCCTCAATGGCCAGTGTCAGGGTACCGGCGGATGGCTCAGCGAGCAACTCGACTTCCCACTGACCATGTTGGCTTGTCGGCAGCATGACGCGTTCGCCCTGCGATAAGTGGCGCGTGATGGTGCGCTCATTCAGACGCAACTGCGCCAGTTCGAGGGCGGGCTCGATCTCCAGGTTCATGGCATCGCCCATGGTGATGGTACGGGGCAGCGACATGACCCCCGCCCAGCCCGCCGCCGACTGTGCGGGCAGATCGCGTTCTTCCTTGAGCCAGGCAAAGCAGAGCTGGCGCTGCGCCTGATCGCGCAGGACCTGCGGCGCATAGAATGCCATGCCGCCATCCAACCGCTGCCACGTCTCTGGCACGAAGATGCCCTGATGATAGGTGCCAATGGCCGCCAAGACCGTCTCTTGCGGCAGTATCGACACCAAGAGCACATGGCGGTCCCCCAACGCGAAAAAATTGGGGCACTCCCACATGTCGCCCAGCGAGCCATCGCCCACGCACAATGGCTGCTGATATTCCCAATGGATGAGATCGGGCGAGGTGTAGCGCAAAATCGCGCCACCTTGGCCACGAATGCCTGACCCTAGCAGCATCTGCCATTGTCCATCTTCGCGCCACACACAGGGGTCACGGAACCCCACGGTAGCGACGCCCGGCGGTGGCTGAGCGATGACCGGATTGGCCGGATGTTTGTGCAGCATGTCGAAGCGTGCATCGGCGCGTGCCACACAGACCATCTCTTGATCGTGCAGTTTCCCCGTATAGAGCATCGTGGGGGTGCCAGCATCATCCACCGCGCACCCTGACCAGCAGCCGTCTTGATCATATGACTCTGGTCCAGGGGTCAGCGCGATGGGGTGGTGCTGCCAATTCACGAGATCGCGGCTGGACGCATGCCCCCAATGAATCGTGCCCCAAAATGGCCCATGGGGATTGTACTGATAAAAGAGATGATACACGCCTTGCCAGTGGATCAACCCGTTGGGGTCATTCATCCAGTTCGCACGCGGCAGGAAATGGTACCCTGGCCGGAGATGGTCGTGTCCTAGCGGCGAAGAGGTGGTCTGGGGTGTTGTCTGCACGATGAACCTCTTTAGTGGGATCTCGAAGGCGACTGAACCAATTTTTGCTCTTTGTTGATTCGAATCAACAAACCCTCTTGACAGGTCCGTTACGGATGTGTATACTCTACCATAGTTATTGATTCGAATCAATAGTTTCCACCGCAGATTGCATCACAACCCATAGCTACGGCGAAAAAGCGCCGCACTGGTGTGGGGGACGATGTCTTCCGATTGGTAAAAGGAGGTCGCTCGCGTTCCGCTGATTCACACGTTGCCATCACATCGCACGATTTTTCGAACACTGACGTTCAACTTT
>JBBQSR010000066.1:0-11593 GCA_038234855.1 Ktedonobacterales bacterium
AAATCCGCCAGCCGCGCGATGGGCTGGTCGGGCTGCACCCGCAGATATTCGATGAACTGGTCCGTCACGGCCACCAGCGAGATCGTGGTGATCTCAAGCTGGCGTTTCTCGATCAGGTGCAACAGCAGATCCAGCGGCCCCTCGAAACTGGGCAGATGGATTTGATAGCTGACGTCTTCCCCTGTGGGTTCTTCGGTGGTCATGGGAATGTTGTATCACATTCGCGCGCCGATGCGACGTGTGGGTGGTGGGCTTGCCTACAGCCCCCAGGCGCTAGAGCTAGAGATCGTAGATGCCCACCAGGCCGTGCGTGCCGAGGACGAGGGAAAGCTCACCCCCATGGTGGATCTCATGTTCGAGCACGTGCCAGATGATCCATGCCCGAGTCCGTTCGCCCGTAGCCAGGCGCTCATCTTCGCGCATGACGGCGGGGGGCGTGAAGACCTTCCCCAGGGCGGCGGCGGTCCAGCGAGTCAGCGCCTCGCTGATCATGTTCCAGGTAGATTCCAGGCCAACGACCAATTCTGCGGCGGTCAGGGGAGGGTGGTCGATGTCGTCGGCGGGGTCCCAGTGCGCGATGGGGGCCAACGCGGGGTCGCCCTCGCCCATCCAGACCTGGTACCACCAGACACGGTTGGCGACGACATGCTGCGCGACCATCCCGATGGTCCAGTGCTCAGCTGAGGCGGGCATGGCCAATTGCTCGGGGGAAAGCTGGGCGAGCATCCTGACGAGACTGCGCTGGTAGCCCGCCCAGCCTTTATAAAAGGTCATCAGTGTGGGAGCATCTGCGATCATCGGTGGTTCCTCCGCTGGTATTTTTTTGGGCAGGTTCGACAGGTGACACCTGCGCCCAACCATCCTGAATGACAGTATACCATAGCATTAGAACAAAAATACTGCACATCGGCGACCCATCGCCAGCCGTCTACTGGGAGCGTGCGCCTTTACAGGGGAGCGAGAATATGGTATCGTGCCACCAATTCGCCCGCCTGCCCGTCTGGTCATCCTACGCGAAGGGGGAACCCTGTCATGCCGTCCTGGTTTCCATTTCATCTGCGACCCGCCCGCAAGGATGCCGACGTGCTCGACCTGCCCGAACGGGGGCCAACCACCGTCCCGTCGAACCTGAGCGAGATTCGCCGCCTCGACATCCAGCATTTCTTTTTGCGCAAGCGGCTGGGGGGCAACTATCTGGTGCCCCTGACTGCGCCGCGCGCCATCTTAGATGTCGCCTGTGGCACGGGGCGCTGGGCGATGGAGATGGCCGTGCGCTTTCCCGAGGCGCAGGTGGTGGGCTTCGACCTGCTGCCCCCGACGCCGATCGCCAGCCTGGGCGCGGGCATCGAGGTGATCCCGCCGAACGTGACGTTCCTCGGGGCTGACGCCCGCCAGCCATTGCCGTTCGCGGATGGCGCGTTCGACTATGTGCATCTGCGCTTGCTGTATGGTGCCTTGCCCGCCGCATCGTGGGAGCCGCTGCTGCGCGAGGTCGTGCGCGTGACACGCCCCGGCGGCTGGGTCGAATCCTTAGAGGCGCTGCCCTTCCGCACGCGGCAGCGCAATGGCATGGCGCAGATCATCGCCTGGTTCACCGAGGTGTTGCGGATGCGCGGCCATGACCCACTGATCGCGGTGAAGCTGCCAGGGATGCTGCGCGCCGCCGGGCTGCGCGACGTGACCCAGCGCGAGGTCAGCGAGTCGCAACGCATCGACGGCGAGATCGAGCAGATCCGCCAGAGTGGCGTCTTCCTCATCGAGAGCCTGCGCGGGCCAGTCGTCGCCTTTGGCCTGGACTCCGCGATCAAGTTCGATGAGGTCGCCACCCAGGCACGCCACGAGTTGCTGGGCAATGGGTCGCAAAACGGCTTCAATACCTATGTCGCTTATGGGCAGAAACCTCAGGCTACGCCAGCGGCACCTGCACCTCGATGACCGTATTGCGCAGGTCGTGGGGATCGTTTTCGCGGCCATACAGATGGATCTCGCGGTACGGGCCAGCGGCGACGCGCTCGTTCTCGCCCAGCCAAGTAAAGAGCGCGACGATCGCCTGACCGACATCCCAGAGGTCGCCCTGGTGGATGACACTCGCCATCTGGGCGACCTCGGGCAACGCGCGCACGGTCATGCGCTCGCCCAATGCGTCGGCACGGGGGACGCGCTCGACCGGCACGGCCAGCTCCATGTCGATGTCTTGCTCGACGTAGACGGGGATGTGATAGAGTGCCAGTTCGGGGCCAGCAACGCGCAGTCGCAGCCGCTCGACGGTGCGGTAGAGGTCGTCATACATCGTGCAGCGATAGGGCGTCATGTCGCGCAGCTCTGGCACGATGGCCCGCAGCGATAGAATGGTCTGGGCGGACAGGTGCTTGATGACGATCTCATAGGGCGACGCCTCGCCCTCGTGCTCGATCTGGCGCAGCCGCGAGGCCACACGCGCCAGCCGCGCCTGCTCTTCCTGCACCTGCTGCTCGATCTCGGCCTGGCGCAATTGCAGCATGCCGCGCAGTTCCTCGGATGAGAGTTCCTTGTGTAGCATGAGGGTGATCTGCTCCAGCGAGAAGCCCAGGTCCTTTAGCGCGAGGATGCGGTTGAGGCGCGGCAACTGCTCGACAGTGTAGTAGCGATAGTCGCTGTCGCGGTCGACGTGCGCGGGCTTCAGCAGCCCCAGGTCGTCATAGTGGCGCAGCGTGCGGATCGTCACCTGCCCCAACTGCGAGAATTCACCGATCTTGAACATCCGCTGTGCCTCACTTCCAGGTGCGCAGGATCTCGGCCATCGCGCGGGCGGCCTGGCCACGGTGGCTGATGGCGTCTTTCGCGGCGGGGGACAGGTCAGCCATCGTCACGCCCTGGTCGGGTAGCCAAAAGATGGGGTCATAGCCAAAGCCCGCCGCGCCCTGAGCGACGGGGGCGATCTGGCCCGCTACCACGCCCTCGGTGTGGGTGTGGCGCGCATCGGGCGGCGGCGCGGCCAGCACCAGCACGCAGCGAAAGCGTGCGGTGCGCCGCGCGGGGGGCACGCCCGCCAGCCGCTCCTCGATGAGGGCGAACCGCTGGGGGTAGGGCATGTCGGGCGCGCCGAAACGCGCCGAAAAGACGCCCGGCGCGCCGTCCATCGCGTCGATCTCTAGCCCGGAATCATCGGCCAGCGCCAGTTCACCGCTGACCTCGGCGAAGGTCCGCGCCTTTTGTGTCGCGTTTTCCAGATACGTGGCGAAGGGTTCCTCGACCTCCAGCGACAGCCCCAGGTCGTGTGGCGTCACCAGATCAAAGGGGATGTCGCCGAGGAGGGCGCGCATCTCGAAGACCTTGTGAGCATTGTTCGTGGCGAGCAACAGGCGACGTTGTGGCATGGGGTAGCTCCGATGTTAGGGCATGTGGAAGTCGAACGACTTGGGGTAAAAGATGACGGCACGCGGGTGGTCCCACAGTTGCTGGAAGGTCGCGGTGGGGAAGTAGTGCACGAAGTAGGTCGAGTTATCGACGACCTTGAAGCCGTTGGCATCGGCCCCGACGATGACCAGGAAGTGCCCTGGCGAGAAGTACGAATAGTAGCCGCCGTTGTTGTCGCGGATGCCCACCACGACCGGAATGCCCGGATCGGTGACGATCTTGGCGATCTGTGCGGCGGTGATGTTCTCGGTGATGAGCACGTTGAAGTTGTGCTTTTGCGCCACGGCGGTGAAGCCCCCGACGGGGTCGACCATGCCGATGGTTTGCAGATGGGGGATCATGTCGTCGATGACTTGGCCGATGCGCCCCTTGGGGTCATGCCACGCCAGCAGCACCGAACTGGCCGATGCCGCGCCACAGGCGGCATCAGAATACGATTTATATTGCGCGGGGCTGTCGTACCCAATGGTGGGATCGATCTGCGTCTGGATGGGCACGAGATCGACGACCTTCACCACGGAACGCACAGCGGCGCTCCCCTGAAAGGCGCTGGCATAGGCGATGGATGGCGTGGCCGAGTTGCGCACCGAGGCGAAGAGCAACAGGATCACCAGCAGCGCCATGATGCCCTGCCACAGCAGCGTGCGCCGCAGGGGACGTGGCGGCGGTGCCCCCAGGTGCCGCGCCGCCAATGGCCCCAACGCGCGCTGATGGGCGCTGGTGGCGGCGACGAGCGACCGCGACGACACGGCAACCAACTCGCGGGTCGACACCGTGTAGGGGTCCGCCGCAACAGGCGCGCTATCCGCGTCGATCTCATCGTCCCACGCGTCGGGCGAGGGCCACAGGTCGGGCGCGCGGCGGAGGGGGGCGGCGTCACGCGGCGGGGGCAGGGCGTCGGGGCGTCGGGGGCGCGACGGTCCGCCTGGCGCGGGCACGGAAGGGATGCTCGGCAACGACAGGGTGTTGGGCCGACGCGGCGGCGGACGGCGCGGCGCTTCGTCTTCGCGGGGCATTTGTCGCTCCCTTCCTGAGTGAGACACGGACGTTGGGCTGATCATACGGCTGTGGTGGCGCGCTGTCAACCCGGTGCCCCAAACGGGCGCGGAACGATTCACCCGCCGACGACATCGCCAGGAAGAAAGTCCCCCTCGCGGGCGATCATTTCCCCGCTCGGTCCCAAGTGTGTTATCTTGTATTTCACATCATGCATGCAAGGGGCAGGAGGGCAGCGAGAACGATGGGCGCTAAAAATAATCGACGGGGACGGCGGTCGCAATATCGGGTCACGACGGTGGCCCGTGCCGCCTCGCAGCCATCCAACGAATTCGTGGATATCGCGCAGTCGGTCAAAGACGTGGTGGGCCGCGAAGAGCAATCGACCCGCCCGCTGACCGCCGTCGCCGAGCCGCCGCCCGCCGCCGATGAGCGCCGCCCCGACGAACCGCCCACGGTCATCCTCACGCCCGCGCAGGTGGCGCTGCTGTCGCGTGCCCGCCCGCCGCAGACCATCGTCCCCACCGTCGCGGAGGTCGAGGGCGAGGGCTATGCCTTCTCGCCGCAGGACGAACGCACTACGGCGGACGCGCCCACCATCGTGCTGAATGTCGCCGACCTGCTGGCGATGTCGTCGCCCTCCATCGAAGCGCCCGTGCCTCCGCCCCCCTTGGGGAGCCGCCCACCCGCGCCCGCCGCGCTGCCGACGCTCACCCCCACCCGCAAGCGACTCACCCCGCCCGTCGACAATGCCGACGCGCTGGCCGAACTGCGCAGTCTGCGCCTGGCCCGCGAACGGGGCGAGGACCTCACCCCCGAACCGTCCTTCACCGGACGACTGCGCCAATGGTGGGAGGTCGTGCAGCCAGGCATCGACCGCGTGCTGGGGCGCGCGCACCGAGCCGGCAGCCGGGGCGCGCGGGCGACTACCTTCCAGACCTCGGCGCAACTGCCTGTCGTGACGGTGCGCCCCTCCGAGGAAGGCGACGCACCACCCGTCCAGCGGTTGTCACAGACGGCGCGGGCCATCGGCGAGCGCGCCCAGACGGCGGCACGCCCCGCCATCGAACGCATGCATTCGCGCGCCGAGCAGATGGCGCAACAACTGGTGGACCGCATCGACGAACGCTTCGGTGGTCGCCCCCCTCTGCAACATGTCTTGCTTGGTCCGGGCCGCATGATCGTCTCATTCGCGCCGAATGTCACCATCCGCGATGCCCAGACCATCATCGCCACCGCCCAGGCGCGGTCGCTGCGGCGCATCGTCGGCTACAATGCCTACCTAGTCTTGGTGCCGCCCGGACGCGAGGCGCGCTATGCCGACCGGCTGCACCGCTTCCGCCAGGTGTCGGGCGTGCACTTCGGCCCCCAGCGCCCCACACAACTGCCCTCCACCCGCGAATCCGAGGCGATTTGAGGGGGGAAATAGGCGGCGGGGACGGCGGCAGTTAAAACCGCCCGCCGTCCCCGCCATCCGCTTGCGTCAGTTCCAGCGGAAGGCGCGCGTGGCGAGGAGCAATCCCGCCACCATCCAGGCCAGCAAGATCAGCAGGTCGTTTTGCACCGTCGCCAGGGAAGCACCGTTGTTGATGATCTGGCGCAGCGCATCGTTGAGGTGCGTCAGCGGCAGGGCATTGATGACGGGTTGCAGCGCGGGTGGTGCCCCCGCCGTGGAAAAGTACGATCCCCCCAGGAACATCATGGGGAACGAGATCACCAGGTTGATCGACTGCGCGACCTCCTGCGTGCGGGCGAAGCTGCCGACGATGAAGCCAATGGCCATCATGCTGAGCGAGCCTATGGCGACCGTCACGCCCAGCGTCGCCCAGTTGCCGATGACCTGCACACCAAAGACCCAGATGGCGATCCCCAGCAGCAGCGCCGCCTGGGTCACAGACAGCACCAGCCGCGCGACCATCTGCGAGGTGATGACCAGCGTCGGGCGCAGCGGGGTAGCCGCCAGCCGCTTCGCCACGCCGCCCTGCCGCCAACCCACCAGCACCGCGCCGACCGCCAGATTCGCCCACATCAGCATCATGCCGATCTGGCCGGGGGTGATGAAGTCGATGTTACGCAGATTGTGCACGCTGACGGGCTGCTCAACCAGCGTCACAAGCGAGGTCTTGCCGGTAGCGCCCTGATTGATGCCATCGATGATGCTCTGCACCGCCTGGCGAGTGATGGCCTGCGTCGTAAGATTGCTCTGGTTGAAGTACACGTTGACGCGCGCCTGGCCCTGCGCCAGGGTCGCGCCATAGTCGCTGCCCAGCACCAGCACGGCGTCGCGGTGGCCGCCTTTCAGCGCGTCCAGTTCGCCGCCTTGGCTGCCCAGGTGGACGCTCAGCGCGGCGTTTTGCTGCAACTGCGTCACCATCTGGGTCGCCGCCGCCGAGTCATTGCCATTGACGATGCCCAGGTCGACCTTCAACTGGCCCGATCCGCCAAAGAGCCACCCAAATACCAAGATCGAGATCAGCGCCAACCCCAGGCTGCTGAGCACCAGCGCCCGGTTGCGTGCCAGCATCAGCACATTCGCCCGCACCAACTGAATGAATGTCTTCACGATTGCTTACTCCTTTGTTGAATAGGTGTCATGGTTGTGATGCGTCGCACGAGACAGGGATCGGACGCGAAAAGCGCGAAAGGGATGGTTTACGAGCGCGAGATGGGGCGAAAAATCACGAGATGTTGAGTAATTGCACTGCGCGCGCTTTCGGTAACGTTTCGTGTCGTCGCGCGTTCCCGTCTCTTTTTTCGTGTCCTTCGTGGATTTTCGCGTAGTGTCCAATCCAGCCCTCGTCATTCGCGCAGGGCACGCCCGGTCAGCTTGAGGAAGACGTCTTCGAGGGTAGGCGCGTGGATTTGTAGCCGCTCGACCTTGGCCCCCTGCGAGGCCGCCAGTTGCAGCAGCGCCACCAGCGTTTGCTCGGCGTCGTCGGTGAAAAGGAGGCGGTCATCCAGGCCATCGCGCACCTCCGTCACGGCGGGCAGGGTCCGCAGCGCGCTCGTCGGCACCAGCGCGGGGTCCACCACACACGCGACGGCGGCGCTGGCCCCCAACAGACCGATCAGCCCCGCTGGTGTGTCCTGCGCGATGATCTGGCCGTGGTCCATGATGGCGATGCGGTCGCACAGCGTCTGCGCCTCATCCATGAAGTGCGTCGTCAGCACGATGGTCTTGCCGCGTTCGCGCAGGGCCAGCACGGTATCCCACAACTGGTGGCGGCTCTGCGGGTCTAGCCCGGTGGTCGGCTCATCGAGGAAGACGATGGCGGGGTCATTCACCAACGCCAGAGCCAGGGCGAGCCGTTGCCGCTGCCCACCAGAGAGATCCTGGGGGAAGGCGTTGCGCTTCTCGCTCAGGTTCACCTCGCGCAACAGGTCGTCGACCCCGCGCGCATTGGCGTAGAATGACCCGAAGAGCGTGATAGTTTCGCCAACGCGCAGCTCGGGGAAGAGCGCCGTCGCCTGAAGCTGTACCCCGATGCGCGCCTGGATGGCCCGACGCTGGCGGCGGATGTCCATCCCCAACACAGCGATGGTGCCACCATCCGGCGTGCGCACCCCCTCGATCATTTCGAGCGTGGTCGTCTTGCCCGCGCCGTTCGGCCCCAGCAGGCCAAAGATCTCGCCGGGGCGGATGCTGAAATCGACCCCATTGACCGCCATGAACTGCCCGTAGCGTTTCACCAGACCTTGCACCTGGACCACGTCCGTCGCGAGCGCCGTTGTTTGCATGAATGATTCCTCCCTGGAACAGTATGTCGTCGTGTCTGCCCTTACTGTACCGTGCTGGCGGCGCGCCGCCATCTGTCAGGCGACACAGATGATGGCACATCTTTGGGCGGGCGCGTCTCTATCGCTGGTCATGGCGGTGATGTGTCGCGCGGCAGAGGCACGCGGGGGCGCGGTGCGCGTATAATGGAGGGAATGAGCACCACCGGAGGCCACCTGATGAGTCAACTGTCACGCCACCAGACATCCTTCGATATCTTCGATGTCGTCTCATATGGCACGCTGGTCACTGGCTACCTGCTCGGCATTCTCTTGGCGGGTGCGCTGACGGTGATCGGTTTCGTCGCCTTGACCGGGGCGAATGTCGCCTGGGTTATCGTCTATCGGCGGATCACCGCCATAGAAGAAAACGCACGGCGCGCGCAACTGATCGGCGTGCTGATGCTCATCGCCACCCTTGCCTTAGCGGTGACCAAGCTGGGCGTCAGCTTCGATTGGCTGCTGGCCTTCGTCACGGTGGGGGTCATCGCGTCACTGATGCCCACTCGGCAAGCGATCCCCTTCGGCACTGTCCTGCTGGTGGCGACGGTTGTCATTCTCCTCTGGTTAGAAGGGGGCATCACCGGGCGAGTGGCAACGAACCTCGGTTCCATCGTGCCAGGGTACCTCTTCGTCGCGGGCTTTTCGTACATGATGCGCGCGCAGTCGGCGCAGCGCGAACGTGCCGAGACGCTGGCCGCCGAGGCCGCCGCCGCCCGCTCGGCGCTGGAGGTCGCCCATGCCCAATTGCAAGCCTACGCCGATGGGCTAGAGGAACTGACCGTCACCCGCGAACGCAACCGTATGGCCCGCGAGATTCACGATACGCTGGGCCATTACCTCACCATCCTCGCGCTGCAACTGGCGACAGCGACCAAGCTGGAAGAGCGCGGCGATCCCCGGCTGCGCGACGAACTGACCGAGGCGCGGCGCGTGGCGACGGAGTGCCTGGCCGAGGTGCGCCGCTCGGTCGCCACGCTGCGCCCCGCCGACCCGACCGCGCGCTCCTTCACCGAGGCGTTGGGCCAACTGGTCGCGGATTTCGAGGCGACCGCGCCCCACACCGAGGTCACGCTCGATGTCGAAGGTCCGGCGCAAGCGTTGCCCACCGAGGTGCGGCTGGCCCTCTATCGCGCCGCGCAAGAGGCCCTGACGAACACGCGCAAGCACGCCCAGGCGACCAAGGTGCTGGTGCGACTGCGCGTGGAAGGCGACGCGGCAGAATTGACCGTGCTGGATAACGGCATCGGGGCCTCATCATCGGTGGACGGCCACGAGCCGGGCTTCGGCCTGGTGGGGATGCGCGAACGCGTGGCCCTGCTCGGCGGCGGCGCGACCTCGCAACCCGTCGCGGGGCAGGGCTGGCGCGTCGATGTCACCATCCCCCCACGCGGCGTGCGCGGGGAGACCGTCCCAGTGCATGCCGCGTCCCCCGTGGGCGCGCTGGTGGAGGAATGAAACCGATGGCTCAGCCCCAACCGACCCCCATCCGCATCATGGTCGTAGATGACCAGATGCTGCTACGCGAGGGCTTCCGACGGCTGCTAGAACTGGAAGGCCAGGGTTTGCAGGTCGTCGCGACTGCCGGGGACGGCGCGGAGGCGCTGACGACCGTCGCGCGCCTCGCTGCCGAGGGCGCCCCGCCCGACGTGATCTTGATGGATGTGCGCATGCCCATCATGACGGGCGTCGAGGCCACCGCCGCGTTACGCCAGCAGTGGCCCGCGATTGGCGTGCTGATCCTGACGACCTTTGATGATGAGCAAAACATCGTCGAGGGGTTGCGGGCGGGCGCGAAGGGCTATCTGCTGAAGGACGCATCGCTGGAGGAACTCGTGGCCGCCATCCGCGCGGTGCAACGCGGCGAATCGCCCATCCAGCCCTCCGTGGCGGCGAAGCTGGTGCAGCGGATGACGCGCGAAGCCGCCCCCGCCGATGCCGCCCCGCGCCCCACCATCACCGGCCCCCGCTCGATGGACCAAGTGATGTTCGATGAACTGACCGAGCGCGAGCGCGAGATCTTGCGCTACCTGGGCCAGGGGGCAAGCAACCGCGAGATCAGCGAACAACTCTTCATCACCGAGGGCACGGTGAAAAATCATGTCAGCAACATCCTGGGAAAGCTAGCGCTGCGCGACCGCACCCAGGCCGCCATCTATGCCCGCGAACATGGCATGCAATGAGCACCGCACCCCACCGGACAGCCGAGGGGGCGCTGGTGTCCTATCTGCGCTTATTACCTTGCCAACAAGGCAATGCCCACAATGACGGCAAAGAACGAGGTAAACTGTAAGCCCTCTAACCACGAGGTTTCACCATCGATGGTGATGAGGTGGAACAGGTATGCAATCAACCCAAAGATGGCCAAGATGAATAAGCCAAAGATCAGGTTGAAGCTACCCAGGCCGATAATATGGCTGACAAGGATCAGCGCAGGTGCGACCAACAGAGCGACCTGGATGGCTGAACCCGCCGTCACTGCCAAACACGTTTCCATGCGGTTGTGGAAAGCTGTCGATGTCGCCGCCGAAAGCTCCACTAGGTTACTCGCGACAGGCAGCAAAATGAAACCCACGAAGAACGGGTTGAGATGCAGTTGGGTCGTCAATCCTTGATTCTCGAAAACATGTGCCATGCTTTCAGAGATGTAGACCACGCCCGCCGCGCCTGTCACCAAGATGGCGAGTTCCCACAGGGCGATGCCACGATTCCGGTCACGCTTTTGCTGGACAGCAGCCGATTCTTTGCCCGCCACTTGTTGCTGGATGCGCGCATTTACCAGGGAGACGACCGCACTTGATGAGATCGCAGCGTCGGGTGCGACCGTCCCGCCATCATTCCGCTTCAGGGTAGGAGCGGCTTCTTGCGAATATTCTATGCGCTGGCGAGCGGCTTCATCCGCCGCCGCCGCTGGGGCGAGGACGCCGTAGCGATCTCCGCTGGTTTCCGCGTCGGCCTCATCAGGATTTTCGACCTTCGCGGGCATGTCGCGGAAACGGAAGACCGTCCACGACAGATAGCCGACATACGCCAAAATCAAAATCACCGCCGTGACGTTGCTCAGCGATGTCGCGTCGGCGTCACTGATGTCGAACCCCGTGCCCACGCCCGTGAAGCCGACGCTGATCTTAAAGGCTTTTGCCAGGCTCGGCAGGGCCAGCGCGATGATGGCAACCGTGATCATTTCCGAGTATTGGTTGGAGTACTCTTTACTAAACGCCATGCGACCGTTCTTCATGCCACCCACAAAGATCGCCACACCCAAGATGAACAGGAGGTCGATGACGATGGTGCCCGCGATGGAGCTTTGTACGACGGTGATGATTTCTTCGCGCTGGGCGATCGCTTCGGCTTTTTGCGCCGCTTCAGCGATGTTCTCGGGATGAATAGCTGCCGCCGACAACAGCGCCGTCGCCGTGATGACGAA
>JBBQSR010000067.1:0-11578 GCA_038234855.1 Ktedonobacterales bacterium
CCTTCAGTTGGATCGGCGAACCGATCTTTCTCGGCGTCCTCATCTTGCTGACCATCTATGAGATCAGCGCCGATAAGATTCCGGTGGTCGACCACCTGAACGACACGGTGCACACCATCATTCGCCCCCTGTCGGGCGCGCTGATCTTCACCTGCACCAGCAATCCGCTGACGAATAGCGGCACGGTCGGCATGCTCGCCGCCGCCGTCATCGGTGGCACCATCGCGGGCACCACCCACGTCGCCAAGGCGGGCGTCGTGCGCCCCGCCAGCACGGTCGCGACAGCGGGGCTGGCGAATCCCCTCATCAGCATCGTCGAGGACATCCTGGTGGTCTTCACCACGGTCATCTCGTTGTTGGTGCCAGTGCTGGGGGCCATCATCTTCGTCGTGCTGGCCTTCTTGGTCGTGCGCGGCCTCATCAACCTGGGCAAGCGCCGTCAGGCCCGCCGCGCTGCCGCCGCCGTGGCCCCGGCCATGCCGCCAACGACCTACTCCGGCTATCGCTAACGGTGATTTCTGACACAACGGGGCCAACCAGTTGCACGCTGGTTGGCCCCGTTGCGGTGCCGTTGCGCCCCCCTGCTATGATGGTGCCAGGCACACACGGTGCCGTATCCTCCCTGACGAAAGCTGGCGGCATCGATGGCACTCAAGCGCGGCACTCTTTGGCTTCGGGCGGCGTTCACGATTTTGCTCAGTCTGCTGTTCTTTGTCGGCGAAGGCGTGACGATCTATGCCATCATCGCAGACGGCGGCGTGAGCGGCGGCAGCTTCTTTACCAGTTTTGGCTTTTTTTTCGTCTTCGTTGGCTTCTTCATCTTGCTCATCAACCTCATTATATTGCTGGTTCCGGTCATGGTGGTCGCGCAACTCCGCGTTGCCGCTAGGGGACGCGACCCGCAGGGATCGACCATGGCGACGATGCAGCCTGACCCCACCTTGACACTGCGTGACGGCGAGACGATCACGCTGGAACGCCGCCGCACGGCGCGTTCTATCGCCCAAAGCGTCATCCTGTTGCCCCTGCTCTTCCTGCTGCTGGCGGCGGTGTGCGAGGCGGGGATCTTCGCGGCCATTCCCGCCTTTGGGCGTTCCGCGCTCAATCCCTTATACGACGCGCTCTTGGACGGCAACAGCGCCGCCCCACCCATCGCGACGCCATTCGACTGGATCGCGGCGACGTTTCCGCTGGTGGTGTTTGGCTTGCTCGCGATGGTCGTCCCCATCAATGTGCTGACGACGCGACGCGAGCGCATCACGGCGGATGACCGGGGCATCACCGCTGGCCGCAAGTTCATCCCCTGGAATGACATTCAGCTTTTCTTGCGCGGCTATACCGCTGATCCCAAGTTCACGGGGGGCTATTGGGTGTGGGGACGCGAACATAGCATCGTATCCTTCACCATCCATCCCCGCCGGGCCACCACCGTGGGACAAACCAGTCAGACCAGCGAGGAGTTCCTTTTCACGAACGGGTATGAGGCCTATGAGCGCGACGCGCAGCGGTTGTTGGCGACCATCGTCGCGCGTGGCTATCAGCCGCTGCGCATGTCGCTCGCGGGCAGCCGCACCATCACGCGCTTGCAGCGGCGGCTCCCTGAGCTAGCCACCACGGCTGGCCAGGCCGAGGCCGCGCCCCTGGCCGAGCCCTCGTGGCAGCCGCCCACCAACCCCACCATCACGAACTTCGATGTGCGCTTGCAGCCACGCATCGATGGGGGACGATATGTGCTGTGGACGATCGTCATCACCGCCATATTGCTGGGTCTGTTTTTCGTGTTCGGTGTCTACAAGACCAGCGCCTACAGCGCGAGTGATGGAACAGGCAGTCTCTTATTTTGGATTGGGTTCGGCGTGTCAGTGGCCATCGCGGTGCCCATCGCCGCCGTCCTGGCATTCGTCCATCAGCGGGGGCGACGCCCCGTCATCGCCGCTGATGCTAAGGGGGTGGCGCGTCAGACGCAGAGCAGCAGCAGCACTGTCACGATCCCCTGGACCGAGGTGCGGGCGTGGGGCGTGCTGCCGCCGCGCGTGGGCACCACAGACGCGCCGCGCTACTTCGTCTTTGGCGAGGTCGGCAAATTTTCGTGGATGGAGCCAGCCGACGCGGTGATGGGGGGCCGGGTCAACGGCGACCGGCGCGCGGCCTATGTAGAGCGGGCGGCGGAGCTGCACGCGCTCATCTTCGCGCGCACCGGCCTCCCCCTGCACGATCTGACGAGCATCATCGCGCCCACCCCACAAAATGTGATGGACCTATCTACCGTGTCCGCATCGGATGTGTTACGATCTTGACCGAAGCATCACACACCGCCAAACTCCATTGGCGGGAACACGCTGGCACCCCTCACAGGAGGCACGATCCCATGTCCGTGAATCGCACATCCTACACCACCACGGCGGTCAAGCCGAAAGGCTCCGTCTTTTGGGCGGCGGTGGTCATGTTTTTTGGGAGCCTCGTGCTCTCGTTCATCCCGTTCTTCGGTGGCTTCATCGCGGGCGTGGTCGGCGGCAAGATCGCCGGGTCGTCCGAGCGTGGCGTGCTGGCGGCCGTCGTGCCCGCCATCTTCGCGGGCGTGGGCATCTTGTTGGTCGGATTGCTCCACCCCGTCTTCGGCATCATCGCGGGGGTCGCGGCCTTCTTCTTCGCGGCGTTGCACCTGATCGGCGTCGGCATCGGGGCCTTCCTCGGTGGCAAGCTCTAGCGACGCGACCGTGCTCAACGGGGCCTATGCCGCCCTGGCCCTGGCACGGCTGCGCGACGCCACCGAGGCGCGGACGATGGGCGAGGCCATCCGCGCGCATGCCGCGCCGGACGCGGCACCCCTGGCGCTGGTCGCGGGGGCGGAACGGTTGCGGGCGGCAACCCGCGTCGGCGTGCTGGCGGGGTCATTCAACCCGCCGACGCTGGCGCACCTCGCCCTGGCGGACAGCGCCCTCGCCCATGGCGCGGTCGACGCGGTGCTGTGGGTCGTCAGCCGCGTCACGGTCGATAAAGAAGCGGTGACGCGTGCCCCCCTCGCCGCGCGGTTGACCACGCTGGCCGCCCTCACCGAACGGCGCGACCACGACGCCGCCGGGCTGATCGCGGGCGGCCTCTACGCCGACCAGGCCCGCATGCTGCGCGCCGCCCTGCCGCACCTGACCGATCTCGCCTTCATCGTCGGCTATGACAAGATCGTGCAAATTTTCGACCCACGCTATTACGCGGATCGTGCCGCCGCGCTGAACGCATTGTTCACGAGGGCGCGCGTCTTGGTCGCCCCTCGCGGCGCGGGCGACGCGGCGGCGTTGACCGCCCTGCTACGCCTGCCCGCGAATCGCCCCTGGGCCGACCGTGTGACGGGCATCCCACTGGCACCGCAGTGGCGCGCGCTCTCATCCAGCCAGATGCGTGCGCGCGTCGCCAGGGGTGAAGGCGTCGGCGATCTGGTGCCCCCCGAGGCGCTGGCGCTCGTCGCCTCGGGGGCCTACCGCGCGTCGTAGCGTCGGGACGGCCTCATGCCCCCCCTCAGCGCCGTTGGCGGCGCAGCATGGCGATGCCGCGCGCGTGCAGGGCGGCATCGCAATCAGGGCAGGCATAAAAACCGGCATCTTCGTGGTAGGTCAGTTCCTCGCGAGCAAAGGTCAGGTAGCAGATGCCGCAACGCGCCGCGTCGGGTCGCGCGCCGTTGCTGCGGTCGCGCACGAAGCGGGCGCGCAGCGTCTCGAACATTTCGCTCAGTTCGCTGGGGGGCGTGGCGGTGCGTTGGGTGATGTGCTTGGTGGGCTTGCCCTCGGCGGGCAGGTGCCCATGCGGCGCGGGTGGGGCCGTCGTGGCGGCATGCCCTGCCGGGCCAAATGGAGCATGCCCGTTCAGTTGCCTTGGCCCATTTGGGGGATGTGGCGGCACGTCACCGACAGGAGCCGGGGCGGCGGGTGGCGCGCTAGGCGGTGTCGGCTTGGCCGGGGCCACGGGCGCACTCGCTGGCGTGGGCGCGCTGGGGGATGGCACAGGCTGTGGCGGCACCGCCGCGCTGGCGGGTGCCACGGTGACGGGGGGCACCGGGGCGACGGGGGGCGCGGCGACGGAGGGGGGCACCACCGCCGCCGCCGGGGCGACGGGGGCCACAACTGACACTGGCGGCGGGTCGCCGCTGGGGGGCGCGACAGCCCGGACCGCGCGCGGGGCGGCGGTGTGCTGCACGGTGGGCCTGGCCTTGTCGGGCCGTCCCTTGCCGCGCTGATTGCTTTTATGACTCATGCGGTAAAACCTCAGTGAAGACCTAGGTCGAGAACCCCTTTGTGACAGGGGAAACCATGCCGATCTTCACGCATTATAGCATGCTCAGGGGGGACATTGGACACAAAATGACCATTTCTGCCCAACCAAGGGGCTGAGCGGTGATACTGCCTTGTGGTTGGGGCGTTGATATGTACGAGGGCATCGCGCAGATGCCGTGCATCCCGAGGAGGCTCATTCAAACCCTATGCAGATTCACCAGGAAAAAAGCACCCCAGATGACTATGCGCTGTCGCGCCCGTCCGCGAAGATCATTCCCCTGCGCCGCGATGCGTGGTTCATCGAAGCCGCGCGGCGCTACATCCCCGATGCGGAGCGGGGCCGTCATTTCTTGAAAGTTACCTTGCCCGCTATCCCGGTCGCGGTCTTTACCTTGGCATTTCTGTTTGGCTATGTCATGACCATCCTTGGCGCGGCGGGGAATCCCCATGCCATCGATCCGACCCCCGCACTGATCGGGGCGCTGGTCATCACCCTGCTCATCTCGCTGCTGTGTGCGGTCATCTATCGCGGCTATCGCCACGTCGCGGGCATCGACGACTAGCCCCGACTGCCACGCGCGAGGGGCGCGACCCACACCTGGGGCACGTTGTCTGGCGTGGGCGTGCCCGCAGGCGCGATAGGCAGCGGCGTGACCGCGATGCCGGGGTAGTGGCCGTCCTGCAACAACTGCGGGATGGTCACAGGCCGCAACCCGCGCGCCTGCAACCCCGCCAAGATGATGGGCAGCGCCTGGGCCGTCTGCTCGCGTTCCGCCGGGCCGTCATGCATCAGCACGATGCCACCAGGGCGGATCTGTTGCAGCACCGTCTGGGCGATGTTGGTCGCGCCATAGCGCAGCCAGTCGCCGCTGCTATCATCCCAGTTGATGGTCGATAGGCCAAAGCTGGCGGCGACGGCGATCTCGCGCGTCTTGGCGGACCCATAGGGCGGACGCGACAGCCACAAACACATATCCTTGCCAATCGCTTTATGGATGGCCTTGACCGTGTCGCTGAATTGCGCGTGCAGTTCGGCGGGCGCGAGGGCGGTCAACTGCCGATGATTCCAACTATGCGCGCCGATGGCGAAGCCGTCGTTCCATTCACGGCGCACGATATCTGGCCACAGCGACGCGAACTGCCCCTCCACGAAGAAGGTCGCGGGGGTGTGCGTCTTTTCCAAAAAGGCCAAGATCGTCGGGGTGGAGTAGGGCGTCGGCCCGTCATCAAAGGTCAGCGCCACCTCATTGGGCGGCGGTCCGGCCTCGCCGGGATATTGCCCATTGTCGATGAGGCCCAGGTAGGGGGCGGGCGCGCCAGACGTGCAGCCCATCGCGGCGTTGCGCTGCGCGGTCGTCACCCCTGGCAACGGCGTGGGCGTGGGGGGCCGTGTAATGGGCGTCGCGGTGGCATTCACAAGGACGGTCTGGGTGGCGCCGCCAGTCACGCCATGCGTCACGACGAGGCTCGTGCCCACCACTAGGCCGACCAACACCACCGCCAGCGCCGAAAAGAGCCACAGCCGCCCGCCACGACCCCTGGGGCGCGGCGCGGCGGGCACGCGCTGCGTCGGCTGCTGTGCGACGTCTTGGGGCGTGCCGATCCGTTGAGTCGGGACGTGGGTGATATCTTCATGGGATGGCTGATCCTGCATTGCCGCATCCTTATGATCGAACGTTTGCTATGCCGAAGTAGTGGCAAGAGCGCATGCACCAGGGGGAACAGCTCTGCCGTTGCTCGTGTCCCCATAGATACAACGCTCGAGAGGGGGCATTTAGGACACCTCTCGCGGTCCAATGGCCCTATGGGACAACCGCACCGCCGATTTACCATAGAAGGGAAGTCGTATGGATGAAGGAAAAAAGCGATGACCCAACCAAGTTCCGGTATCTCCGCCGCCCAGGCGCAGCTTTTCGTCGCGTTGATGCAAGCGCAGAGTCAGAGTATGGCGGCGGCGATGGATACCGACCCCACGGCCACCGATGGCACGGCGAACGGGGGCAGCCAAGATTTCGCGTCGCTGCTGACCAGCGCGCTCGGCACCGCATCGCCCCTGGCGACCACCACCGCCCAGGACACCACCGCCCCGGCGACCACGCCGAAGGGGGCCACCAGCGCCACGGGTAATGCCATCGCCGCCGTCGCCACCCAACTGGCGGGCGACCTGCGCGGCCCCAACTACGCCAGCTATGATGCCAGCCAGGCCCCCGCCGCCGCGCAAGCGGCCTGGAACACCCCCGGCTGGGGCAATGGCAACATCCAGTGCGTCGCCTTCGTAGATGGCGTCTATCGCCAGGCGGGCATCAACCTGCCCACGACCCCGAATGGCGCGGACTTTTGGGGCGCGTATCGCGGCCAGGCGGGCTGGAGCGAGGTCGCCAACGGGCAGGGCCTGCCCCAACCAGGCGACATCATCGCCTTCGCAGGGGGCGCGCAGGGCTTTGGTCACGTGGCGGTCGTGACGGGGGTGACGCCGCCCAGCGGTGGGCAGCCCGGTCGCGTCACCTTCGCGCAGTCCAATTCGCCGACGCCCATCGGCTCGCTGCCCATCGCGGCGGATGGCACCGTCACCGCGTGGCGAGGCTACCGCGTGCAGGGCTTCATTCGTCCCGCGAGCTGAGGCGCTCGGCGGGCAATGGCTCGCCCAACGTCTCGACGAGGTGGCGGCGGCGCTGCGTCAGTTTGGGATTCAGCGCCGCCAGTTGGGGGATGAACTGCCACCACAGCAGCAACAGCACCAGACCCGTCAGGCCGATCCCCAGCACATAATGCCCCAGCCCGATGACGATGCTCACCGCCGTCATCATCCAGATGGCTGAGGCTGTCGTCAGGCCGTGCACCTGCGCCCTTTGGCCATGAAGGATCATCCCCGCGCCCAGGAAGCCGACGCCCGTCAAGATATTCGCCACCACGCGGTCCGTCACCGGAAACGCCGCCAGGGCGATGCCCGTGATGGTCGCGCCGCCCATCGTCATCAGCGCGATGGTACGGATGCCCGCCGCGTGCCCGTGCGCCTCGCGCTCCCACCCCACGATGAAGCCGAGGACGCCCGCCAGCACCGCCTTCCCCAGAATCTCCCAGTCGCTCATCGCCCCACACCCTCTCTTTGCCCTATAAGCCATCATCATAGCGCGTGCCAGGGACGAACGCAAATCTGGCATCCAAGCCCTTGACAAAGGGGCGCGGCTCGGGTACTATTCCCATAGTGGCTATAGCCACATGAGAAATAACCCATGAGGCATGCGCGATGACCCATCCTGCGCGACCCGCGCCAGAGGACCAGTTGCCGCTGACGCCCGCGACCTTTCACATCTTGCTAGCCCTGGTGGGGCAAGAGCGCCATGGCTACAGCATCCTGCGGGAGGTCGAATCGGCCACGCAGGGCACGCTGCGGCTGGGCGCGACCACCCTCTATCGCTCGATCAAGCACATGCTCGCGGCGGGGCTGATCGCCGAATGCGACGAGCGCCCCGACCCCACGATGGATGACGAGCGGCGGCGCTACTATCGCCTGACCCCCTTTGGGCACGCGGTGCTGGGGGCCGAGGCCGCGCGACTGGCCACGCTGGTGGCGCTGGCGCAGACCAAGGGGATCGTCATCCCGCGCCTCGCTTTGGGGGGTGAACGCGGATGAATGCTTCACTACGCCCAAGCCCGCCCCGCATCGTCGCCCTGACGGTGTGGGCATATCAACGGTTGCTGGTGCTCCATCCCCCCGCGTTTCGGCGCGCCTATGGGCCATCCATCGTGCAGGTCTTTCGTGCCACCTGCGTCGCCGCCTATCGCCAGCGGGGCACGCGCGGCGTCGTGGCCCTGTGGGGCGCGGCGTTGGGTGACGTGGCGCGCGGTGCCGTCGCCGAGTATGCCGCCCTGATCTTTCCCTCGCTGAAAGGATATTCCACCATGCAGATCGCTCGTCGCAGCGCCAGCGTCCTCTTTGGCGCGTACATCGCGTTCGTGTTGGCGGGCATGGGCTTCGCCAAGCTGAGTGAGGGGGTGATGCAGTCATCGCTGCCCACCGCCTACCCGATCCTCGCCATCGCGTATGACGCGGTGCTGGTTGGCTCGGTCGTGTCGCTGCTGGCTATTCTGGTGGGTGGCCTTCCGGTCGCCTTCGCCGTGTTGCGCTTCGCCTGGGCGAATGGACGGCGCGACATTCTGCTGCGCTTCGCCGTGCCGCCCGTGGCGCTGCTGGTCATCGCCGCGACGTTATGGGTTGTGACCATGCGTCATCTGGGGGGCAACACGGCGGCGACCATTCATACGCTGCCGCGCGTCCTCACCATCGGAGGGCTAATCGCCGTTTTCCTGGCAGGGGCCATCCTCAGCACGGCGGCGATGCTCGACGCCATCGCGCGCAGCGACATCGGTGAGCCAATGCTGCGCCGCACCTTCGCGCCTGGCCTGGTCGTCACCATCACCATGGGGGTGATGCTGTTGGCCGCCGCCGTGTGGAGCATCGGCCTGTGGCGCACCGCCCCGGCGCTGTTTTGGGGCAACGAGGGTCTGCTCGCCACCAGCACCGTCGTGGGCGTCGCGCTCTATCTGATGCTGATGGTCGGGACGACCGTCGTCGCGGCGCGCGCCCTCGCCCGAGGAACAGCGGCGCGCCAGGGCACCAGCCGCCTCGCCTAGCGGTCCTTCCTGACAAAGAGGCAGCGCATACAAAAGCAGCACCATTTCTTTTGGAAGAAGTGGTGCTGCTTGCGCGAGATGAGTGGGAGCTGTCGTCTAACGGCCTTCCAGCCGCTGCGCGCCTTGCTCGACGGATTTGAGGACGCCACCCAGGACGCCCTCACCGCCGCTGGCGATGCTGCCGACTTCGCCGGTGACGGCCTTTTCGACCTTCACCGCGCCTTGCTCGACATCCTTACCGGCCTCGATGAGGGCGCGGATGGCCTCGCTGACCGCCATGGTGAGGGCGGCGGCATAGGCCAGCACCAGCCCAAACGCGATGGCGGCGATGTGCGTCAGCGTCGTCGGGGCCTGGATGGTGGTGAAGCCCTTCCCAAAGGCCCCCACGCCCTCGACCGCACCGCCGCCGACACCTAGCCCAATGACGAACCACAATAGCACTTTACCGATGGCGCGCCGTACCGCGCGGAAGATATGCCCGGCGGCGGTTTCGACGCGCCGAATGTCTTGTGTTATCATCGCCCGAGGTCGTCCTTTCGCTCGGTCACGTAGCTATGCCGTGACCGGGGGAGCTTTCTCTCTATTACTGCTGGCCGCCGCCGCCCGTGAAGCGATCTTCGAGGCCACGTCCGGCGTTCTCGGCACCCTGGATGATCTGGCCGGGCAGGTGGGCGACGTCGCGTGCCGCCGTTACTGCGCCACGCTCGACCGACTGCACCACGTGACCCGCGCCCTGGGCCAGCACGCTGGCCTCACGCTCCGCCGCGCGGATGAGCTGGCCACCATCTTTGCCGATCTCGCGGCCCAGCGCGACGGCGGCGTGCTCGGTGGTCTTGGCGACCTCCTCGATGAGGACGATGAAGCCACGCAGCCCTTCCTCGATGGCGACGGCCAGCGCGACCGCCAGACCAAAGCCAAAGGCGATGACCACAGCCACCACATGCGTCAGCGAGGCGGGCGGAAACTGGCCCTTCGTCAGGGCGACGGACGCGCCCTCTACGATTACCACCGCGCCGAGGAACGTCACCAAAAAGGATGTGGCAACGCGCCGAAACATTTTGCCAACCGTCGTCAACAGGTGTTTGAAGATCGTTTCTACCTGTAACATCATAGCCCCCTATGCTGGATATCGCTGAGTCGGTCCGCGAACGCTGAACGGTGGCACGTGAATCCGTGTCAAAAGGGACGATGGCGATAGGCACGCTCGTTCAGCCACCTGCTCGCAGGTGCACGTCTTCCCATAGCATAGCAGATTGTATCGGTTTTGTCTGCGGTATTTCGCGACAAAACACGCCTTGTATGGTCATATGCGTAGTATGCCCTAAAGCGGACGAAAAGACAAGCGGTTCCCCCGTTCAGCGCCGTGCCCCCTTAAGTCGTAGGGACGAACGTCACCAAGGCGCGCCCATTCAGGGGCCGCCAGTCCTGATTGATTGACAGAACGGGCGCACGTCGCATATACTGGGCCATGGAATGATGCGACTGAGCAGTGACATGGCACGGTTCGCGCAACAACTGATCAGTGGTGGTGGAGTATGGATGGCGTTTTTGTGTTCCTCGCGGTTGCCATCTTGGTGGCGCTTTTTTTTATGAGCCGCGCCTTGACGGCGATGAAGCGTGTGCATGCGACAGCGATCTGGCTGCAAATGCAGCAACAACTCAATGACCCCAAGATGGTGCAGGCGCTGCATACGGTGCGGTCGCTGGCCGCCGTGCCCGGCATGAATGGCCATGGGCCGAGCGGGGCACCCGCCCTGATGAATGGCCAACTGGATGCCGTGCAGACAACCAACCGCTATTTCACCAACGTCGGCACGCTCGTGCGCGACCGCGTGCTGAATGAGGGGCAGGTCATGGCGCTGATGGGGCCGACCCTCAGCGACACCTGGTACGCCTCGCGCTCGTACCGCGATCTGCTGCGCGAAAAGAGCGGCGCGAACCACGACGATTTTGACTGGCTCTACACCGAGTGGATCAACGGTGAATATCACCGCCGCCCCTGGCGCGACGTGCAATAGCACTGCCGTGCTTGCCCTTGGCCCCCTCATTTCTCGCCCGCTGCCCTCCTTGCACAGGAAGAAAGTCCTATGCGGGCGACCCATTTACCCCATTTCGCCGCCGATGTGCTTCTGATACAATGAACCGAAGAGGCGCGGGCGAGGCGTTGGGTGATGGACGCATTGGTGCGGTCTATCCCACGGAGGGTCCGCAAAGGATACGGAAAACACCATGTCGAAGGTCTATGCCATCACCAATCAAAAAGGCGGCGTCGGCAAAACGACCACCTCGATCAACCTGTCGGCCTATCTCGCCGCCGCTGGCCGTCGCGTGCTGTTGATCGACCTGGACCCCCAGGCAAATTCCTCGACCGGGCTGGGCATTCAGCAGCCGGTGCAGTTATCCATCTATGATGTGCTGGTCAAGACGGGCGTGACCCTGGGCGATGTCGCGGTGACGGGCACGCGCCCGAACCTCACCATCGTCCCCAGCGCCGTCGACCTGGCCGGGGCCGAGGTCGAGCTGGTCGACATGCCCGAGCGCGAATATCGGCTGCGCCGCGCCATCGAGGCCGTGCGCCGCAATTATGATTACATCCTCATCGACTGCCCACCCTCCCTGGGGCTGCTGACGCTGAACGCGCTGACCGCGTCGGATGGCGTGCTCATCCCCATGCAGTG